>JANQKH010000498.1 GCA_028281215.1 Phycisphaeraceae bacterium
GACAGGACGTCGATACGGGTGAACTCATCAATGTTGCAGACGACGACTTCGCCGTCGTCTTTTTTGATGGTCAGGCGATCGAGCCAGAGTTTGTCGTCCTTGCTGTGTGCGTACCACGAGCCGGTCTTGCGTTGTTCGCAGCCAACGACCTCACCGGTGACGCGCGTGGTCCAGACGCGTTCACGTTGCGGAATCTGCTGCGTCAACGCGATGCGCATACCCGGTTGCAAATCTTCGATGGACTCTGGCATGTGAGACACCTCCATGTCGTGAACCACGATACCTGATTTGGAGCGTGAGGGAAAACCGAGGGGGCCGGGCAACAACCTGTTGACAATCCGCGCGGGTAAACCCGGATGAACTTGCAGCCACGCGTTTCGTATCGTCATACAGGGCCGCCCATGCGAAAACGCACATGTTTCAGTGTTGCAGCCTCTGTCATCATCGCCGCGATCGGCGGCGTGGGCTGGTCACTGTCATATGATGACCAAACTGTCCATCACTGGATGCTTGAATCATCGAAGAAGGAAGTCCTCCTGCTCGAGTTGCGCCATGGGCGGGCGCTGCTGGCATTCAACAACATCACGCTGAATGCGAATCTGCCGCCGCACCTGAGCGTCAACCGCATTGTCGGGCCTTATCGCTACTCGTGAGCTTACGGCCCGATGATGCCAAGCCGTGAGCTTGTCAACGTTGGCGGTTTTCGCGCCGAAGAGGTGACGATGCCGACGATCGGACAAGGGGCGATCTACTGGATCACCATTCCGCTTGGCGTGGTGACGGTGATCACCGCCCTGCCGCCGACGACGTGGTTTGTGTGGTTCGTGTTGCGACGCAGACGGCGAAGCGAACACATCTGCAAGCAATGTGGGTACGACCTGCGCGGGACGCCGAATCATTGTCCGGAGTGCGGCGAGTTGGCAGCTATTCCAGGTCGCCCGCGACAGCATGTCGTGGCTCGCTGAATGATGATGAGGTTTTACCTACCTTTGTAATTCGGATTCCGTCGCGGCAGTTTGGCGCCCACCGCTTTGAGGTGCGCCATCAGTTGCGCGTCCAGGGCTTTGACCTTTTCCGGCTGCGCGGCGGCGCGGTTGGTCTTTTCGCCGAGATCGTCCTTCAGGTTGTAAAGCTCAAACGTTGGACCAACGTAATACTTGATCAACTTCCAATCACCCTTGCGGATGATGCTGTACGGTCCGGGGTTGTGGCGATAGTGCGGGAAGTGCCAGTAAAGGGCGTCACGGTTGAGTGATTCTTTGCCGGCGGATTTGAGGTGACCGACAAGCGATCGGCCGTCGATAGCCCGGCCTTTGGGCAGGTTGACGCCTGCGATGTCACAGATGGTCGGCAGGTAATCGACGCTGATCACCGGCTCATCGCTGACGCCGCCGGCTTTCACGGCGTCGGGCCAGCGCACGATTACAGGCACGCGGATGCCGCCTTCGTAGGGGTAGCCCTTGCCGCTGCGCAGCGGCGCATTGTGCGTTGGGCCGAGCAGTCCGCCATTGTCACTGGTGAAAATCACAGCCGTGCGGTCGGCGACGCCGGCGTCGTCCAGTGCTTTCATGATCGCACCAGCCGCGTGGTCCACGCTTTCGACCATCGCCGCATACGTTGCGTTCTTCTGATGTGTCGGCTTTTTGGCTTTGTATTTTTCC
>JANQKH010000504.1 GCA_028281215.1 Phycisphaeraceae bacterium
GCGCCCATCGGCGAACTGTTCAGACCACCGACCCAACCCGTGCGAAGCCCCAACCGTGCCAGCGCGTAGGCGACGTTGTATTCCCCACCGCCGACCTCAACTTCCAGCGTTTTGGAAAACTCAATGCGGCCGTGCCCGGGCGGGCTCAGGCGAATCATGCATTCGCCGAGAGAAACCAGGTCAAGTTCACAGTCCGAAGCGGGGCGGATGTTCAGGGACATCGTCATTCTCTTAAGTGAAAGGTTGCGACGGGTCGAAACGAGCCGCACACTTTAGCAAAGTGTCCTTGCCACCGCGACAGGCCCGTTCAGTAACGCAGAGTGAAACCGGTGAACAACACGATGTCCTCCACATCATTGGTCAACCCCGCGCGCAAGCCGGCGTCCAGCACAAAGTTGCTGTTGAATTCGTAAGTCACGCCGCCGCTGAAACTGGCCTGATAGCCCACGTCGCCGTCCGTTGACAAACTGCCGATGTATTCGACGTACATGCCGACCGGGCCGACTACATCAAAGCCGACGACCGCCGTGTGCACGAACTCGAAGTCGTAGTTGTCATCGCCGCCGTCGTACACACCGTCGAACTCGGCCATCAGGCCGATGCCCCAGTTGTCCGCCACGTCGAGACCAAGCATGACAATAAACCCGCCCTCCACATGTTCGCTCGACAGTTCCGTGCCGGTAGGAATCTGAATGAACGGCATCACACCGACCGCAGTATCGATGCCGAACAGTTGTGGCCCAACCTTGCCGCCTTGGTCAACCGGATCGTTGCCCCACAGATTCACCTTCAAGCGAAGTTGGACGTCGGCGAATCCATTCGCCTCGGCGACGCCGCCCCCGGGCAGGTCCGTTCGCTCTTCGCCGTACGCTTGGAACACAAGTTGAAGATCAATGTCGTTGGTCAGGCCGATCTTTAGATTGGTGTCGAAAAAGGTGAGCGTGTCGGTGTCGGTCTCGCTGTCGTGGGACCAATCGACGATGCTGAGTTCGATCGCGAAGTGTCCGGCGTCGACTGTGCGTGGACTCTCCGTCCCATCCGGCCGATCGGGACTCAGGTCGCGCATCAGTTCGTTCGGCGTCGGGTTGAACAGGTTGAACTGCCCCTTGTTGGTTTCAGCGGGCGCGCTTGTGGTTGTTGTCAACAGCAACGCCAAGGCGATGAACAGGCACCGTGAAAAGACAGAAGAAGCGCGTGTGTGGAACGGAATGGTTGGGTGCTGACGGCGAAGGGTGGAAAAATCGGGGCTGTTAGTCATTTGGCTATCCTTTCAAATTATTTTGATTAATCAAAATTAGAGTCTTTAAGGATAGCGATGCAATTTCTCCCGTCAAGTGGCTTGTATTGTTCCCTTATTTGAGCGCCCGGGCCGCCCGCTGCATGCCGTTTCTAACTGCTTCCGGCAAAAGGGGTTCGTAGACCTTTTTAATGTTGCCGTTCGACTCGAACAGGCCCCAGTGTCGGCCCTGTTCCTTCTCGTCGCGCACTTTCCATGCTTCGTCGAACATGGAGAAATAGATGCACGCCACGCCGCTCTTGCGCAGGAGGGGCACCACTTCTTTGTAATACCGCCCGGCGTTTTCCGGCGACGCCTTGGCCGGCCCCTGCGCCTCCCCGCCTGTCGGCCAGCCGGTTTCGCTCACGATCACCCGCTTGTCCGGGTACATCTTTTGCAACGTCTTGACTGCGTCGAGGGTGTATTGCGCCGCCTTGTCGATCGGTACCTTGTCCCAGTACGGATAGATCTGAGCCATCACCAGGTCGACCTCGGCCACCACCTTCGGATGTTTCTTCCAGGCATGCCACGTGTCGGCGACCGCGATCGGTAACTGTGTCGCCTGCCGCACCTGCCTGACATACTTGATCAACTGCGCTTCGGTCACATCCCCACGATGCAGTGCTTCGTTGCCGACGATCAACACGCGCACGTGATCGTGTTGCTGATTGGCGACCTGCACGAGCATCTCGATTTCCAGATCGTTCGCCGCCTTATTGCGACCGAGCCAGGCGCCGGGATAGCAATCGATCTCCAACTTCTCGCAGATCGCCGGGATGGTGAACAGCGAGTTGCTGACCGAATACGTCCGCACCGAATGCGCCAGGGCCTTGGCCAACTTCAGTTCCTGTTCCATATTCGAAGGCAAGGGAAACACATTGGCGTGCGGCGATTCATTGTCGCGATAGGGGCCGTAGCAGATGCCGTCGAGCATGGGCTGGTCGGCGGCGCTCAGGGGTGTCGTCGCCATCAGAATTGCACAGGCGGTGAGGAGCAGTCTATTCATATGTGAAATCTCCAGTCGTTGCGGTATCTTACCTTCGTCCACGAACGATTCATCGGTGCAACATTCCTCGGCGCGCAAGAAAAAGCGGAGCCGCTATGGCTCCGCTCGATCGTTGAACCGTGGGGCAATGACGGTTCAGCCTTTCTTGTGTCGGGCGATATAGTCCTTGGCCAGTCGTTCGTAGTCCGGCGATTTCATGCCGATGGTCTTGGCTTCCAGAACGGCTTGTTCAATTGACGCGCCTTCATCCAGTACGCGGTACGCCATCCACATGGGACCGACACGATTGGCGGAGCTGCAATGCAGGAGGATCGGACGTTCAGCCGACCGGAGCAGACTGCGCACCTCGTCAAATCGCTGGTCGCTCAACTCGGTGGGGCCGTTCCACGCAGGATTGTGGTAGGTCAAGCCCAGTTTGTTGACGACAATTGCTTCGTCAAATGTTTTGTTTTCCGATGCGTGACGCATGTTGATCACGGTTTTCACGCCGCCCTTTTTGGCCTGTCCGAAGTCGGCTTCGGACGGTTGGCTGGCAAGGAACACACCCTTGTAGGTGTGCAGTTTTGAGACCGTGCCGCATTCGTACGGTTCCAGTTTGTCGGTGGCTTTGGCAGAGTGCTTTTCGGGGCCGGCACAGGCGCCGAGCAGCAGGATGGCAGTGAGTGTCAGGCCGAGAGTCAAAGTCGTTGAAAGTTTCATGGCTGGGCTCCTTTGGGGGTTGAGATTGTCTTTCCGGAGCTTCAGAGACATCGATTTCGGACAGGTTCCCGCGGATGAGAAAAAAATCGGCATTAAACTGAGCGCTAGGCAGACAGGGCTCTCGACTCAATCTGCTTGAATGTGTTCGTGGATCATTTGGCGTAGTTGTTCCGGCAGCTCGCCGGCACCGAGGCGGTGGCAGATGTCGCTGGCGAGGTCCATGCTGGTGAAGACGGCCCGGCAGCGTTCACAGAAATCGTCGGGCATGGGAAACTCAACCCCGCGATCGAGTGAATCCTGCTTCGCTGCCAAAAGGTCCATGCATACCTGCTTGGCATATTCCGGCGGCGGGGCGGAGCGTTTGGGCAGCACTTCACTCATCGCATCACGCACGATCAATCTCGCACGATGCAGCCTCGTTTTCACCGTGGCTTCCTTTAGACCGAGCATCGTTGCGACTTCCTTCACACTGAAACCGACAATCTCTTTCAGCACGAGCGGCATTCGAAACAATGTGGGCAACGCGGCAATGGCTTTTTCCAGCTCTTGTCTCGCTTCCTGTGGAAGCTGAGCATCAAGCGGTTGATTCTGGTCGCCTGGCAAATCCGGCACCGGCCCATCCATTGAGATCGGCTGACTCAACGACTGTACGCGTTCGGGTTCACCTGATCGCTTGCGATGCATGCGTTGGCAAGCTCGTGATGCGATTTGATACAGCCAGGTTGATGGTTTCGCATCACCGCGAAAACGCTTCCAGTGTTTGAAAGCCTGAAGAAACGTTTCCTGCACGAGGTCTTCGGCTTCGGTGGCATTACCGCAGAAACGCAACGCAAGGCTATAGAGCCGACCCCCTTCCTGTTCGACAAGTTGCGCGATGGCCTCGTTGGCAGGTGTGGCGGGGGTCAATGAATTGGCGTCTGTGTTTGCGCTCACGCTATGAATGTAATCTGAAGTGTGGGAGAACGGACGGTGACGGATCAGAAGTAGTCGCTAGTTAATCGGTCAATCCGGCCGGGTAGTCGCTTGGCTCCTCCACCTCTGCGTCGATTTCCTGCATCAGTTTCCATGTGTCGCCCTTAAACGGCCGATTGGGATGCACCTCAATTGTGATGTCATATTGTGTCGAGGTGTCACCTTCGAGATGTTGACGAATTACGCCTTTCAGCAGGGCAGTGGATATCAATCTCCCTTTGCCATCGAGGTTGTCAACTTCATAGTTGGTCAGGAAGGCTTCTTCCAGAGTTTGAACTTTGAGTGGCTGATCAATTTCGGTGCCGGCTGGAATGGTGATCCATACATGCTCAACCTTGCGATCTTTCATGGTGCCGGGGATTGCTTCGCCACGTTCATCGGTATCCGGGACGGATGTGGTGCGTGTGATGTGAAGCACGTCGTCATCGCCATTTTCCAGTGCAACGCGGCCTAGATCCCACGTTGGCGAAATATCGGTCGTATTCATCTTGGTGTTACGGATGACATGAACTGTGATCTTGTAGGTGTGGTGTTCGAGTGTCGGTGTTGACAGGGGGTATGTTGGAAGCACGAACTGTTTCTGCATGGGCTTGTCAGTGCATCCTTCGCAGCCCGAAAGCAAGGCCAACATCAGAACCGATAGCCACTTCATGTGCTGGGATCCTTGTGGTAAACCAACACAAATCCTACGGGTACTCATGGCGAGGGGTTCAATCGATTACACTATTCCAAATGCAACACCTGTTCTTCGGCGTGGTAACTCGATCGGACGAGCGGGCCGGACTCGACGTGCCGAAAGCCGATCTGTTCGCCCAACTGCTTGAACCGCTCGAACTGTTCCGGCGTCACCCAGCAGGTGATGGGCAGATGATCGCGCGTCGGTTGCAGGTATTGCCCGATGGTGAGGATGTCGCAGGTAGGGTGGACGCCAACGGATGAGTTCGCAGCAACCCCGTCCACCACGTCGTGCATCAACTGTTCGACTTCATCGTCGCGTTCGCCGATGCCGACCATGATGCCGGTTTTTACGACGAACCCCTGCTCCTTCGCGCGGCGGAGCAGTTCGATGCTTTGCTCATACTTGGCCTGCGGGCGAACCACCTTGTAAAGCCGGCGCACAGTCTCAAGGTTGTGATTCAAAATGTCAGGCTTCGCATCGAGTACGGCCTGCAACGCGTTCCAGTCGCCGCAGAAATCGGGGATCAAAACTTCGACACTGGTGCCGGGCGATTGGCGGCGAATCTCACGGATCGTTTCGGCCCAAATTGACGCGCCGCCGTCGGGCAGTTCGTCGCGGTTGACGCTGGTGATGACCAGATGTTTGAGCCGCATGAGCGATGCGGCGCGGCCGACGCGTTTGGGTTCTTCAAGGTCGAGCAGCGGCGGTTTGCCGGTGTGGATATGGCAGAACCCGCAGGAACGGGTGCACACGTCGCCGAGGATCATGAGCGTGGCAGTGCCGCGGGCCCAGCATTCGCCCATGTTGGGGCACTTGGCCGATTCGCAGACGGTGTGGAGTTGGTGGTCGTCGACGATGTCCCGCAGTTGCTGGTACTGCGGTCCGCCGGGCAGTTTCGACCGCAGCCACGCCGGCTTTTTCCGCCGGGCGTAGTCCACCGGATCGTTGTGCAGGATTTGGTCATTGAGGGAAATCATGCGAACGGACGATTGTAGCGAGCGGGGGGTGTGTCGTCCCATCGACCGATTGCTTCCACCGCAGTTATGTGTGATAATGCTCGGCTTAACCTCCGGTTTGGAGAACGCGTGTATGTCGCTTCAGCAAAAGCTTTATGACTTGTACCTGTTGGACCAGCGGGTGCGCGGTCTCAGTTCCCGGCTTAACGCCGCCAAGCGTCGCCTCCGCGCCCAGCAGGTGAAACTCGACCAACTCAAACAGCAGGCGAAAGAACTGGACGACGAAGTTAAACGCGTTGGTGCACACGCCGCTTCATTGGAGAACGAGGCCAACTCGGCAGACGCACGCGTCGTTGAACTGCGCGAAAAAATGAACAACGTCACCAGCAACAAGGAATATTCCGCCCTGCTGGTGGAAGTGAACACGCTCAAGGTTGAGCAGGGCAAGATGGAAGATGAAGCGCTCAAGGAGATGGAAGCGCGCGACCGTCTGCTCGAACAATACAAAGAACAGGAAGCGAAGGTCGTTGAGCAGCAGAAACTGGTCGACGGGAGCGAGAAGGAAGTTGCCGAGCGGCAGGCGGAGGTCGGTGATCAGCTTGATGTTGCAACGAA
>JANQKH010000529.1 GCA_028281215.1 Phycisphaeraceae bacterium
ACAGTTCCGCCACACCGCTACCAACGGTGCCGCATCCAATCATGCCGATGCCGATCGCCTGTGCGGTCAAGGGATTGCTCCATGTCACGTGAAATCCAACGGAACGAGGCAGGGTAGCAACCCTTGCCGCCGAGTCCAGCCGGGTTACTGGAATCGCAGGGTGATCTCTTTGGGTCGCCCAGCCTTCCGTCATTCCTACACGGGAATGACAAATAGCTATTCGGTCGTTCTGATTGAATCATCGGTTCTCTTCATCATCCACGTCACTCGACGCCGGCGATGGTGCGCTCGGTGGCGTATTTGTTGGCGTGGACACGGTCTTATGGTTTCCCTCACCTGCGATGATGTCCGTGCCGCATTCGGGGCAGTGATCGCCTTCGAGCATGTAGAGCAGGTAACCGCAGGCGGGGCACTTCGGTTCTTCGATCGTGATATCGAACTTGAGTTGGCATCGATCGCAATGCGACTTGCCGGGTTTCACCTGCTGTGACGCCCGGCAGCGCGGGCAGGTCAAGTGAATCAGCAGGTAATCCGGTGCGGTCATTTCAAATTCCGCGCGCCGGTTGAGCCGGTGCACGACGGCCAAAGCGATCGCACCGCAGGCGGTGGGGATTGACGTCGCCGCGATGTAGCGCAGCATGTCATCCTCATGTCCAACCTCAAAGACCAGCAGGGCAGCCATGAACACCAGGACCAGCGCGATGGCGAGCGTGCCATAGAGCAACCACATCTGGCCGGGCTTGAGCGAGCCGATTAGGCACAGGTTGGCAAAGCCGACGTATAAGGCGATCAGGCCGGCGATCGACATGGTTTGCCCCATCGGCGAATCACCAATGAACCCGGGCGGATCCGTCCAGATGAAAACCACGCCAACGATGACACAACTCGCCCCCGCCAGGACACCGATCCATCGCCAGGGTCGTTGCGGCAATCCGTCTTCGCGGACGCCAAGCCCGACGCAGCATGCACTGATTGCCAGTCCCATCAGCGCGAAGAGGGCGGACGTGCCGGACCACTCATCATCGTTGTGTCCGCCGATCCAGATGGCGACCATGGCCGTCAGGATGGTTAGTCCCGCGAAGCCGACGCCGATCCAGCCGGCGAGTCGGCCGTAAGGTACGGCGATCCCGCGAATCGCCAGCGCGGTAAACAACGACCAGAACATCACGGTGAAAAACGTCGCCCACAGTTCGCCGTGGCTGTTATGAAAGCCAATGGAATCCGCCCAGATCAGGCCGGCGACCACGAGAAATTCGACGGCGATCACAGCGAGCCCGAACATGGAGGCGGATCGCAATTTCGGGTTCTCAAGCGACGCGGAGATTTTCAACATGATCAGCGCCGCCAGCACGACAAAGAAGCCGGTGCCGGTCACGCGGCCGAGCATGTCGTTCTCCATCAGAATGGAAACCACGCCCGCCGTCGCGGTCACAGCCAGCGCGATCAGCAGAATCTTGAGGATGGTTTTGTGAATCTCAGTCATGATGGGGTTTGATTGATAACCATGATAGGGAGAAGACCTGATCCCTGACTCCGATTGGCTGACCAATTACCATGCCTGCATGAGTGTTCCCGATCAATTCAATCTCCCCGGTCTGCGATCGATTCGGCATCTGCTGCTCGACCCGTCCATCACCGAGATCATGATCAACCGGTTGAACCAGGTGTTCATCGAACGCCAAGGGCGCAAGGAAAAGCTCAACTTTCAGTTTGAGGACGATCGGCAGGTGCAGTTTCTGATTGAAACGCTGATGCGCGGGACGGGGCGGGCAGTGGATGCATCGAACCCTTGCGTCGACTTTCGTTTGCCGGACGGCTCGCGGGTGAACGTGGTGCTGCCGCCGGCGGCGTTGGACGGCAGTGTGATTACCATCCGCAAGTTCACGCGCAGCCTAGCGAGCGTGAACGATTTGATCCGTGCCGGCACGCTCAACAAACGTATGGCTCAATTGCTCACCGCGGCGGTGCAGGCGAAACTCAACATCATGTTCAGCGGTGCGACCGGGGCGGGCAAAACCACCACACTGAACATTCTCTCGGCATGGATTCCCAAATCGGAACGCATCATCACGATCGAAGACACGGCCGAGTTGTCGCTCCAACAGGAACACGTGGTTCGCCTCGAATGCCGTAGCGCGAACGTGGAAGGCGACGGCGCGATCACGATGGCCGATCTGTTGCACACCAGCCTGCGCATGAGGCCGAGCCGGATCATCGTCGGTGAAGTGCGAGGTGGCGAGATCATCGATCTGCTTCAGGCGATCACCAGCGGTCACGAGGGGTGCCTGTCGGTGATGCACGCCAGTTCGCCGCGCGACGCCGTGCAACGCATGGAAGTCATGGCGATGATGCGCGGCCTCGACCTGCCGCTGTGGGCGATTCACCGGCTGATTGCATCCGCCATCGACATTGTCGTGCAACACGAACTTCTGCCCGACGGCGTGCGACGCATCGCGCGCATCACCGAAGTCGGTGACGCCGTCGACGATCACATCGCTTTGCGCGACCTGTTCGAGTATCAACACCACGGCCCCAATGCCGAGGGTGTCTTTGAGGGTTCGTATGTGTGCACGGGTGTGGAGCCGACGTTCATGTCACGCTTCGAACAGATGGGCGTAGCGATACCGGACGATTTGTTTGAGAAGGATTGAGTTGAATTGCGTGGTTTGCGTAGAGCGGGCATGGCCCGCCGAGTAAAAGACAGGAGTCATTCATGCACACTATCGCCGATCTCTGCGTCGTCCCCATGGGTGTCGGCGTTTCGGTTTCGAAGTATGTCGCTGCGTGTCAGCAGGTGTTTGACGACGCAGGATTGAAGACGCACATGCATGCCTACGGCACGAACATCGAAGGGCCGTGGGATGATGTCTTTGCCGCGATAAAACGTTGCCATGAAATGGTGCATGAAATGGGCGCGCCGCGCATCACCACGACAATCAAAGTCGGCACGCGCACGGATCGAGAGCAGTCAATGGAGGACAAGGTGACGAGCGTGAAGGAAAAAGCGAGGGAGCAAACCGGAATCTGAAAGTGGCAAGTATTTCAGTTTGTTTGACCCCGTTTGGCGGGCGATCGCAGATCGCCGATCCAGGTCACCGTTGCGCCCCGATCACCGCCCCCGCCACGTGTCCCCCAAACCCTGCTGCAAAAATAGCTTGCGCGCCATCGATCAATCCCTCTGGCGTCGCCGCGGCGCCCTCGATCGGCGCCTTCAGCCAACCCATCGGAGGCCGTCTTTTTGCTCGCTGGCACAGACACGCGATCACCAGTGCCGACAATCCCGCCGCCCCCAGACTGTGTCCAACCGCACCTTTGCAGGCGTACACATCCGTATCGCCGGACAAGTCGCGGTAGACCGCCAACTCGGCTTCGTCCTGCTCCATCGTCCCGGGCGCATGCGCGTGAATGCAGGTGATGTCGCGCTGCGACAGAAGCCTGCCGGCGACGTGCCGCAGCGCCGGCATTGATGCGTTCGGACGGATCATGTCACTGGCGTCGCACGCCTCAGCCGTGTCGAGCAGTTCCACCGCGTCGTGCGGCAACACCGCGCGGGGATCGTCCACACGTTCCAGCACCACAGCCGCGCCGGCTTCGGCGAGCATGAAGCCATGTCGGTTTTCATCCAACGGTAGGCCGCGGTATGCGCTCGGCGCCAACTTCGGCAGCACACCAAGTCGGCGATACGCGTGCACGAACATCGGCAAAAGCGCCGCGTCGGAG
>JANQKH010000872.1 GCA_028281215.1 Phycisphaeraceae bacterium
GTTGGTCCCGAGGTGGTGGTCAAAGCGTTGGCCGACCCCGAACTGCGGCGCGAAGCGCGGTTCGTCATCTACGGCATGAATGAACTGCTCAGCTACGCAGCCGACCTTGCCGAGATCGAACCGTTCTGGTGGCGGGTGCAGCACGACAGTTCCCGTGCCGCGTACGATCTGATCCACGATGTGGTTGTGTTGGATTACGACGAGTATTCCATTCTCGGGCAGGCGGTGCATCGCCCGACGAAGCAGGGCGGGCAGGCGTCGTTGCGATTTCTGGATGACGCCGTCGCCGCCGCGATGCGCCCCGTCGGGGATCAGACCGCGATCGACGCCATTGTCACGGCGCCGGTCTGCAAGGAAAGCTGGCAGATGACCGGCTGCCGATTTCCCGGTCACACCGAATTCTTACAACACCGCACCAAGTCGAAACGCTCGGTGATGATGTTCGCCTCACCGAAGTTGAACGTCGCGCTGGCGACCGTGCACCTTCCGTTGATGGACGTACGCAACGTATTGACGATCGGTTGCGTCTACAACCCGATTGATCTCGGCAACACGGCATGCCAGCGGTTGGGTATCGCTAAGCCGCGCATCGCGGTGTGTGGTTTGAATCCACACGCCTCCGAGAACGGCGCGTTTGGCGACGAGGAACGACGCATCATCACACCCGCGATCGAAGCCGCTCGCTCGGCCGGCATCGATGCTCACGGGCCGTTCCCCGCCGACACGGTCTACATCGACGCCGCGCGCGGTAAGTATGACTTGGTCGTTGCGATGTATCACGACCAGGGATTAATTCCCGTCAAATTGCTTGCATTCGATGAAGCGGTCAATGTTACGCTTGGTCTGCCCATCATCCGCACGAGTGTCGACCATGGCACGGCGTTTGACATCGTCGGCCAAAACAAAGCCAACTCCGGCAGCATGAATTCCGCCATCCAACTCGCGATCCAATTGGCCAACAACCGTATCACCGAACAAGCCGACGCCGACGAGAAAGGCCCGGACGCGAAGGCGTCGTGATTCCCGGTGACTTTCTGATGTCTGTTTAGAACACCGAGGGCACTGAGAGTTGATGAGGATATTGAGGCGGATGACTGGGTTGGGAGATGAAGCGGTTTCGTTCAGAGTAGGGTATTGAGATGCTTATCTGGCTTATTCAGCAAGCCAATCCCCATCGCTTTCTCACCCATCTCGTCGCCTCTCGGTACCCTCGGTGTTCCACCCAATCGACCCTGAACGCCCGAAAACCCTGCACATCCTGCAAAATCGGCAAGCTTGGCCGATAAACTTATACAGTAGGGCGTAGGAATTGCGGGAAGAGGGGATCGAAGCGGGTAGGCTTGAATCGCTCACACGACTTGGCGAGAATCAGGGTATGAGCATGGACTTCCAGAAAACCGGTGCTCCCGAAACGCCGTTGCGACCGACGCGGCCTTGCGTGATCAGTCACAACCTTGCGCTCGGCGGCGCGCAGATTGCCGTGCTGCGGTTGATCAATTGCATGCCCGATTGGCTGCGTGATCGCACGACGCTCTACGTGCAGTCTCACGACATGCCCATGCTCGATGTGGCGATCGATAAGCACGGCTTCCATGTCGGTGAAGTCGCCACCACGCCGCCGACCGATCCGTCGCATTACGTGCTCAGCTACGGCGATATCCGTGAACTGCCCGAACGGCCGACGTCCATCATCCTTCACTCGTGGGACGATGAAGGTTGGCGTTACGTGCAGCGCGCCTACGGTGACATGACCGGGCTGACCGTGGCCGGCGTGTCGGGTAAAGTGCTCACGCGGTACAGTGACTGGATCGAAAAGAATCATCATCACGTGGCGGGTGTGCTGCCGCCGCCGGTGACGGAAATGTGCGTGGCGCGCGGTGACCGCGACAGTCACGACAAGCAGGGCCGTATCGTCGTCGGCTGGATGGGTCGGCCGCTCGAATCGAAGGGGTTGTTCGCACTCCCCTATTTGCTCAAGTGCGACAAACGTCTGGTCGTTCGCGCTTGGACTGGCGCCGAAACCGCCGGCCTCGAATACACCAAACGCGTGCAGGCCGACGCGATGGACAAAGTGTTGAAGCTCGCACGCGACCTCGGCGTGGAAGATCGCTTCGATGTCCGCGATCTCGACTTCGATCCGTTCGCTTACAAGCATCGTCTTGAAGGTTGCCACGTGTTGCTCGGCAACAGCCGCAAGGAAGGATTTCTGCTTACCGCGGCCGAGGCGCTCAGTTGTGGTATCCCCGTCGTCGTCACACGCACGTGCGGCATCACCGACTACATCAGCGAAGGGCACAACGGTCACCTGATCGATTGGGACGAAAATCCACAGGCGCTTGCCGAATCGTCCTACCAGGCGATTCTCAAAGCGGTGAAGCTCGACCCGATGGTCTGCCTCCAATCGGTTCAACACCTGACCGTACAGGCACGCTACAAGCAAACCCACGGCCATGTGCTTTCCCGGCTTACCGGCACCGACCTGCAACACGACGACGCCCGCGTTACCGTCGGTGTGCGCATCCACAAAGGCACGAATATCGATTGCCTCGACGATGCGATCAGCAGCGTCGCGAATCAGACGTATCGCAAATTCAAAGTCAAACTGCTGGTCGATGGACCTTGGTCATATGGCGAAGCGCTGGCGGCGCGGTACAACCTGCCCTTGATCTGCACGGGACTCGAGCCCGACATCACCCAATGCAGCTGGTTGCACCGCCAAGCGGTGGAGCAGTGCGACACTGAGTTCTATAAGCCGCTCGATTACGACGATCAGCTTTCGCCGGATTACCTTGAACGCGCGATTGCGATGACGGACAAGCATGACGCCGACGTGTACGGCTGCCTGTTGATGACCTACGAAAACGGTCAGGTCGCACCTCGCAAGCATTGGCCCAATAAGCCGATTCAAAAGATGTTTACCGGCAACAGCGACGACAACCAACTCGCGCACTCCTCGGTGCTGTTGCGAACCGAAGCCGTGGTTGAGGCCGGCAATTACCAGGAACGAGCGGTCGGACTCGGTGCCGACGACTACCACCTGTGGTATCGCCTGTGGAAGACCGGCGCCCGCTTCTTCCGCGACGACGAAGTGCGCAACGTCTATTACCGCATCCACGCGCAGAACTCGTTGAACATTCGTCGTCAGCGCTACGGCGGCAAGTTCGGCAACATTCTCAAAGGCGCGGCCGCGGCGTCCATCGCCATCGCGCCACTGGGCTTGGCATCTACCGCGTCTGCGGACGACGGGCAGACGCTCAAGCCCAAGAAGATGGAAGTGCGCAAGCAGGACGGGCAGGTCAAACCGCCGATCGATCCGCCGCACTCCTGATCCTCCGGTACGCGACACCTTTTACTTTGTCGCCATTGCGGAATATCGTGGGACGTTGACGCATTTTCTGCGTATCCATCTCATTGCGCCGACAACTTTTATAATAGAGTTGACGTGCAAACCCCATTCGAGGGCCCATCATGCAGCGACGACACTTTCTTAAGGCCGCCGGCCTCACCCTTACCTTGCCCGCGCTGGAAAGCCTGGGTGGCGCCGCCGACTTGGCTGACGCCCCGAACATCAAACGGTTCTTTCTGATGACGGACGGGTACGGCTTCCACACACCGTTCTTCTATCCCGCAAAGACCGGCAAAAACTACCCGACCAACGAGGTGCTTAAGCCGCTGGAGCCGTTGCGAAAGGACATCACCCTCGTCGGAAATCTCAAGCATTTGAACGGGCATGCCGGTCAGAAATTCGTCGCGACCGGTTCGCCGCAATCGGCACAGTTCGGAGATTCGGTGGATCAAGTCGCCGCTCGCCATCTGTCGCAGCGCGTGCCGATTGATGCGCTGTTGTTGTCCACGCGCCAGCGTGCGACCGGCGGCTCGTACCGCGGCAAGGTGCCGGTCGCCATGATGTACGACCCGGAGGAAACCTTCGACGCGTTGTTTACCAAGGGTGACGTTAAAGCCCGCCAGCACAAGTTGTCGCATCAACAAAGCAC
>JANQKH010000536.1 GCA_028281215.1 Phycisphaeraceae bacterium
CGGAATTGGCGACGTGTGTCAAATCCTGTGTTTCGGGCGCAAGTCAGTTTGCCGAATGACCTGACAACCGGATGCGCGGGCAACTGCTGTTGATGCAAAGCGTTGCAAGATACTGTCCGGGTTTCCACCCTGACGTCAGAGGGAAAACCCGGATGACATTTGCAATCACAGGTACAGAAATGGGTTACAAACGATTTTGCGCGTCAGGGGGTGGGATCAGGGTGTCAGGGTTAAATTACCCATGGTCAGGATTCACCGCCGAAAGAGGGTGGGCTGGATACCTGCCGGTGTGCCTCCGTGCATAATTAGCTTGCTTCTCTTCATTCGATTCGGAGACATGACGATGGCCTGCCACCGCACACGATTCATGGTTTCACTTTGCGTGTTGGCTTTGACGTTGGCATGCTTCCCGCCTGCGGACGCTGCACTCCGCGCCGGCGCGGCGGCGGTGGATATTACGCCGACACAATTCCCGCTGAATCTGCCCGGCGGCTTCCGGGCGAACATTGCCAAGACGGCGCACGATCCGCTGCACGCCAGCGCGATGGTGCTGACCAACGGCAAAAAGACGGTTGCCCTCGTCGTGGTCGACAACCTGGGCGTCGATCCGACTGCGATCGAAGCCGCCAAGGTGATCGCCGCGAAGCAGACGAAGATTCCGCGATCGAACATGCTGATCTGTTCGACGCACACACACTCGGCGCCGACCTCGTTCACGACGCAAGGCGCGCCGGCCGAGGTCGCCTATCGCAAACAGTTGATCGACGGCATGGCGGCGTCAATCATCAAGGCGCACGCGGCGCTCGAGCCGGCATCGATTGGGGCGGGGTCGCACGCCTTACCGGAGGAAGTGTTCAACCGTCGCTGGTTCCTCAAGGAAGGCAAGATGCCGGCCAATCCGTTCGGGAAAATGGACAAGGTGAAGATGAACCCGCCGCGCCGGGATGACACGTTGTTGAAGCCGGCCGGTCGCACCGATCCGGATGTCATGGTGATCGCGGTGCGGGATGCGAAGAAGAAGCCATTGGCGCTATTGGCGAACTACGCACTGCATTACGTAGGCGGCGTGCCGCGAGGAGAAGTGTCGGCCGACTACTTTGGTGAGTTCGCCAGATTGATGCCCTCACGCCTGCGTGCCGGCGATCAATTCGTCGCCATGATGTCGAACGGCGCATCGGGTGACATCAACAACATTCCGTTCACGGTGACGCGTCCGCCGCGCAAGCCGTACGAGCAGATCAACATCGTGGCGCGCAAGGCTGCCGACGCCGCGTGGTTCGCGCACCGGAAGATCGAAACGTACCACGATCAGCATGACATTGTGCTGGACATGGTGGAGCGGGAGATCACACTGCACCACCGCAAGCCAAGCGAGGCGCAGGTCGCGCGGGCGCGGCAGATCCTGGCGATCGTGGCCACGAATGATGAAGCGGAACTGAAGAAACTGCCGCGTTTGGCGGACGCGTACGCCCGGCGAACCATTCAAGCGTTCGAGCGACCCAGGACGCTCAAGGTCAAATTGCAGGCGATCCGCATCGAGAACATCGCGATCGTCGGCATTCCATTCGAAGTGTTCGTGGAGATCGGCCTTGACCTGAAGCAGCAAAGCACCAAAGGGGCGGCGTGGTCGCACATCATGGTCATCGGCCTGGCGAACGGCCGGCACGGCTACCTGCCCACGCCGGAACAACACAACCTCGGCGGCTACGAAACCTGGCTCGGCACGAACATCGTGCAGAAGGATGCATCGGTGATTGTGACGGAGCAGTTGAAGAAGATGATGCGGGAGTTGCAGTGATTGGCTCGTTAATTATTGGAGGACATTCGATGTTCAATCTCCTGGCTCGATTGTTGGTGCTGTGCTTGTTGGTCGGTATGGTCGCGGGTTGTCGCTGGGGCAGCGAAGCCGAGTTCAGCAAGTTCGAAAACGATTTTTACGACGAGTGGCAAGAGAACCAAAACGAACGTTTCTTCGGCAAACAACCGTCCGGCCCGGCACCAAAGGGTTGGCGTATAGACCCGCCGTGATCGATCAGAAAGTTGGTGACCGTGCGCGACGGAATACGCCGCATTTCATCGGCTCGATGCCTTCTGACGTTGTTTCGCCTGTTGCTGCGGCGTAGTGAATTTGACGTGTTTGATGCCGGCGTTGGTGATGACATCCTTCACCTGCATCAGGCGCTGCTTCGGCACGATCGGCTCGGCGCTGATGATCGCTTGGTCGGCTTTCACTTTGCGGACGAGTTTGCCCAGCGTTTCGAGCGAGATCTGTTTGCCTTGGACATGGATGGTCGTCGCGTTGCGCAGGTAGACGTTCAGTTCGTCGGCGCCCTTTTGCTTCTGGCGGTACAGGATGACTTTCACCGTGTCGACAAGAATCGGCCCCGCGACATGCTGCGTGTTCACACGCTTGTCCGGCTTGACGGGCTTGACTTGATGGATCGGCTTGACTTGCTTGTACTTTGCGTCCGTCTGCTTCGGCTTGGCGGTGGTCAGTTTGATGTTGCTGATCCCTGCCTGGCGGATGATGTCCATCACGGTGACGACGCGTTCGTGTTTGACATCGGGTTCGGCCGTGAGCATCGCCTGCCCCAGGCGCGACTTGCGAATGACCTTCGTGAGCACTTCGGGATTGACCGACTTGCCGTTGACGTAAGTGCCGCGGGTGTTCATGTAAACGTTGAGTTGGTCGCCTTTCTGGCGGTCAAGGATGATCGCTGCCGTGTCGGTAGGAGTTGGCGTCGCGGACCGATCTGTCTTGCGGGCGGTCGATTGCGTTGGGTTTTTCTGCTTTTGCTTCTGTTGGGCAAGCTTCTTCTGCTCCTGGCGTTTTCGGTATGCCTCGGCTTGAATCTTCGGCGTCGACATCTCAATGCGTTTGATGCCCGCGTCGACGATCAGCCGTTTGACCTCAGCGACGCGATCATCGGCGACGTTCGGTTCGGGCGCGAGGATCGCCTGCTTGAGACCACACTTTTTCACGATGGCGGTCAACTCCGCGGCCGTCACCGAGTTGCCGTTGACGTAAGGACTTTTGGTATTGAGGTAGACCCGCAGGATGGACGTGTCCTGCCGGTTGAGGATGCTGCGGATGCGGTCTTTGCGGATGGGTTGGTCCGCGGCGGCAACGGTTGGGATCGTGCTGAAACCGGCGCTGAGCGTGATGACGAACACCAAAACAGTATGGAGCGCGATGCGATTGTGATGGGACATGAAGTTCATGATTTGACCTCACTGAAGATGAATTTGGATTGGATTGCTGACAAGACAATTGCCCTTCGTGCTCCGAGTATAAAACGATCGGCGGTCAAATCGGCGCAACGAATCGGGAATCGATTCGATAGGCATCCGCTATGTCGCGTCAGGCGGCGGGGGCATTTGCGCGGCCGGCCTTTGGAAACGGTACGAGTTTGCCGGCTTTGCCGTCCCAGAGTTTCAGGCGGAGGCAGGCGCGGACATCGCGAAGGCGAAGGCTGGTGCGGCCGGGAGATTGGGTTTCCGGCATCGCCGCCATCGCTTCAGGCAAGCGATAGAAAGGGATGTGATGGTTGAGGTGATGCACATGGTGGTAGCCGATGTTCCCAGTGATCCACGCCATGAGCGCATTCATCTCAATGTAACTGGACGATTCGAGCGCGGCCTCAACGTAGTTCCATTCACCGCCCGCTTTCAGTCGCACACTCGGGTAATTGTGCTGGGCGTAAAACAAGTAAGCGCCGAACGAGGCGGCGATCACCGCGGGCAACATCATGCCGAGCAGCAAGACATCAAGACCGAAACTTGCGAACAACACAATGAGCACGACATGCAACACCAACGCGACGGCGGAGTCGAGATGCGATTTGGGTTTGGCGATCAGCGATCGAATGCACATACCGAACAGGAACACGGTCAGGTAACCGAGCAACAGGGTCACAGGATGCCGCGTCATGGCGTAGATGAATCGCTCACTC
>JANQKH010000562.1 GCA_028281215.1 Phycisphaeraceae bacterium
GGACACCGCTATCGGCGAAGTGTTCACGTTCCTCGAAAAGCACAACCTGGCCGATCGCACCATCGTCATTTTCTTCTCGGACAACGGCGGCGGAGGTGGCGCTGACAACACGCCTCTGCGCGGCGGAAAAGGCCGCATGTTCGAAGGTGGTGTCCGCGTGCCCTGCATCATCCGCTGGCCGGGCGTTACTAACACTGTGATTCCCCTGAAACCACAGAGGAATGTTCCCGCCAACGACGCGTTCCTCACCAGCCTGGAAATCGTCCCCACCCTCCTCGCCGCCGCCCAAATCGAACCGCACCCAAATATCACTCTTGACGGCTTCGACATGCGCTCCGTCCTCGCCGGCAAAGCCAAAAGCCAGCGCACTGAAATGTTCTGGCAACGCCGTGCTGACAGCGCGGCTCGGTACAACAACTGGAAATGGATCAAAACTCCCGACGGCGAATGGCTGTTCGATCTGTCCCGCGACATCAGCGAAAAACACAATCTCGCCGCGAGCAAACCCGGCATCCTCGCCATGATGCGCGGCAGGTTCGCCAATTGGAAGAATCAAATGAAAGAAACCAAACCGCGCGGGCCGTTTCGGGATCACTAACGCGGATCGATTTGGTTTAAGGCTGGTGTCACTGCCTAGTCGTAATGCACAAAGTGATCCGAAAGCCATAACGTCGTCCGCCAGGAATCATGGCGCGCGGTCGCCGGCCAGATGGGGAGAAAACTGAGAATCAACAGAATGATGACAAAGAACACCACAATTTTCATCACCCACTTGACGCGATGTCCGATACGCGACGGCGTCTTGCGGTATGTCGCAGGATTCATCGGATCAAACGATCGCCCACACTCCGGACAGCGCGGCGTGTCGAGTTGCTTGAGGTTGTAGGAGCAGCGTCGGCAGTACATCGAGTGATTCACTTTACGTATCGCATCTTCAACGGTTTGGGTGCCGGCCGATGATCTTTTATCAGTGATTCGTATTCAGTCACCTGCGCGGTCATCCTTGCCATCGCGCGAACCAGTTCGCCAAAGGAGTCGAGCACATAAGAGTCGCCGCTTTCGGAGAAGCCGCGCACTTCGTAGCCGGGGTCGATGGCGGTGGGGTCGGCCGAACGAAGGATGAATTCAACATCGCGCGCCAGGCCGAGTGTTGTTGTAAATGTTGTGCCATCCGTGCGATGTTCCGTTTCAACCAGATTAATACTGAATGATCCGATCGTCGCGGCATCTTCATTGGGCAACGCCACTGGTTCGATTCGCTCCAATTGTTTCAATGCGTTGACAACTTCTTTCTCAAACGTGAAGGCGTCATGCGGCAACGGATCAGGCGTGTACGT
>JANQKH010000571.1 GCA_028281215.1 Phycisphaeraceae bacterium
GCCCAGGCGTCTTGCAACCGGCGATGAATAGGGACAGCGACAGCACAATAAAAAGGGGTTGGCGATTCATTGTTTTATTGTAATACGGAACGCGCGTCGCAAGCGACGCAGCTAAAGTGAAGTGCGATCTTCAAAGGGAGGATGATCGCCGCGCGGGTGCAATGAGGGTCACTTCTTTTTGACGGAGGCCGCCCATTGGTCGTGAAACTTTTTCAGGCGCCCGACGATGTCGGGGTGGGCGGCAGCAATGTTTTTCATTTCGCCGACGTCCTGCTTGAGGTTGACGAGGAACAGTTTGTCCTTCGGGCCGAGGGGCGCTTTGTTGGATGTGTCTCGCGGGTTGCCGAGCAATTTCCATTCGCCTTCGCGCACGGCCCAACTGCCTCCGTTGGTCCAGTGCAACACCTTGTGCGGTGACGTGGAGCCGTCACGAATCATGGGCACCAAATTCTTGCCGTCGATGTCGTTGTTCAACAGTTCGACACCGGCGAGTGAGGCAATGGTCGGCATCCAGTCGCAACTGTGCGCCAGTCGGCCGTCCGCCTGTCCTTCGACCAGTTCGCCCGGCCAACTGATGATCGCCGGCACGCGAATCCCGCCTTCAAACAGGCTGAACTTCGCGCCGCGGTACGGCCCGGCATTGCCGCCAGCGTAGTGCGCCCGTTGCTCCGTCGAGTGACCGTGATCCGACTGAAAGATGATGATCGTATCTTTCCGGAGGCCAAGTTGATCCACTTTGGCGATCAGTTTGCCGATGTATTCATCCTGTGTGGAGACGAACGCGTTGTAAAGATCGCGCGGGTACTTGACGCCCTGCTTCTTGTAATACGCAAGCCAGTCGGCGTGCCCCTGATACGGATAGTGTGGAACATTCATCGCGAAGTAAATGAAGAACGGATTGTTCTTGTTCTTCTCCATAAACGCAGACGCCTCGTGGACCATCAGCGCGGGGAAATATTTTCCGTCCTCGAAAACTTCCTTACCCTGCCGCCACAGGTCATGCCGGTTGGGCCCCTGCCAGTAGAAGAAGTGCGAGAAGTTGTCGATGCAGCCGCCCATGTGACCGAACGAGTATTCGAAGCCCTGTGCGTTGGGCATCGTCGCGTCGGTGTAGCCGAGATGCCACTTGCCGATGTGCGCGGTGGCGTAGCCGGCTTTGCTGAGCATCTCGGCGATGGTGATCTGTTCCACCGGCATCGCGCCCTTTCCGCCGCGCTGCGAACTGACATTGCCCGGAACGCCCGCGCGGATCGGATATCGACCGGTCAACAACCCCGCCCGGCTTGGCGAACACACCGGCGCGGCCGCGTAAAACTGTGTGAAGCGTATACCCCGTTTGGCCAGACCATCCATGTGCGGCGTCTTCAGATCATCCGAGCCGTAACACCCCATGTCCACCGAACCCTGATCGTCGGTGAAAATAATGATCACGTTCGGCTTGCGTTTCGCGGCATGCGATTGAACGCCCGGCAGCCACGCTGTGACAAACAAGATGATGATTAAGACGATCCCATTTCGTTGCACGTTCATGTTCTGTCCTCTGGTCGTTTGAGCGTTTGGTTTTCATCTGTGAGGAACACCGAGGACACCGAGGGGGAATGAGGTCGCCGAGATTGTGTAAAGATTGAACACACCCCTTCATCGGAGCACGGCAACAGCACCGCCTCACCAAGACCCATCGATTGCCTTCTTTCATTCCCTTCTCCCCTCACCAACCTCATCTCCCCTCTCCCAACCTCGGTGTACCAACTAGCCATACCTGAATTCCGAATCACCAGCCCGATACCGTAACCCACATCGCCGACACCACCAAACCGATTTATGATGTGCAAGGCATGTTTGATGACGCAGCCATTCTGCACTGGGATTTTGATCCGCTGGAAGCGTTTCAGCGCTGGCCGGCGGAACAGCGGTTGCTGATGCTGCATTCCGGGCGCGGCCACCATCGCTGGGCGCGGTATTCCATACTCGCGTCACCCGTTGGATACCTGCGCTTCGACATGCTCAAGCCGGAATGGCGGCGAATCGATCGCACGCAGTGGCTCGGGCCCGCCGACGCTAATCCCCTTGCCGGCGCGCTCAAACACAAGGCATTCGCCGACCTTCGGCAGATGTCGCAAGTTCACGACGGCTTGTGGATCGGTTACCTCAGTTACGACCTCGCCCGTCGCATCGAACGGTTGCCGACGTTGTGCGAACCGATGCCGCACTGGCCGGTGTATGAGTTTGGCTACTGCCCCGGTTGGCTGGTTTATGATCACACGCAACATCATTGGCGCGCGTGTGGGATATGGCGCGACGGCGGTTACCCCGACCTGGCGCGACTGCCTGTGCAAAATGGCGAGTTTATCCCTTCGGAACCGGTTTGTGGTGAACGCGAATGGCATGAACAGCGCGTGCAGCAGGCGAAGGATTACATCGCCGCCGGCGATATCTTTCAGGTCAACCTCGCCCATCGCTTTCGCGCAACGTTTGAAGGTGAAGGCCCGCTTCATGACCGAAGCGCCACACGCACGGCGTTTGCGCGCCTCGCTACCGTGTCGCCTGCGTGGTACGGCGCTTATCTCGAAACGCCGCTGAACACGGATGATCTTCAAGGCCCAAGCAAAGTGCTCGCGTCGACATCGCCGGAGCTTTTCCTCGATGTCGATCACCAACGCCACGTGATCACACGGCCAATCAAAGGTACGCGGCCGGCGTCGGTACCCGCCGACGTGTTGCGGCACAGCGCCAAGGACAAGGCAGAGTTGAACATGATTGTTGACCTGTTGCGCAACGACCTCGGCCGGGTGTGCGCGTACGGCAGCGTGAAGGTCACCGAACCGCGCGCGATCGAAACACACCCGACCATCCATCACGGCGTGTCGACGATCGAAGGCGACCTGCACGCATCGAAAGATCTGGCCGACCTGCTCCGCGCGACGATGCCCGGCGGCTCCATCACCGGCGCACCGAAGGTGCGGGCGATGGAGATCATCGATGAACTGGAAGCCGGCCGGCGCGGGCCTTACTGCGGCGCGATCGGATTCATTTCACCGCGACGAACCACGCTGAATATCGCGATTCGCACACTGTTGATGGAAACGCCGACGGCCGGCCAACCCGGACAGTTGCAGTTTTCCGTGGGCGGCGGCATTGTCGCCGACTCCGACCCGGCGGCGGAATACGAGGAAACGCTGGACAAGGCGGCGGCGATGTTGCGGGCGTTGAAAATCGGTTCACATGAAACGTGCGCCACGCCGCGCTGATCGCTACCATGTCCCGCTCCCTAAAATCCGCAGCACACGCAAGGACCCACCATGTTTACCCATGTCCGCTCACACTACGAAGACGAACTCGCCGCCATCCGCGAAGCAGGGCTTTTCAAGGCTGAGCGTGTGATCACCTCGCCGCAGGAAGCGCACATTCGCACGACGCAGCGCGACGATGTGCTCAACATGTGCGCGAACAACTACCTCGGCCTCGCCGATCATCCTGATATCGTCAAGGCCGCGCACGAAGCTCTTGACGCATGGGGCTACGGCCTCGCGTCGGTGCGATTCATCTGTGGTACGCAGCAACTGCATAAACAACTCGAACAAAAGATCAGTGCCTTCCTCGGCATGGAAGACACGATTCTCTATACCAGTTGCTTCGACGCGAACGGCGGCCTGTTTGAGACGATCCTCACGGTCGACGACGCGGTGATTTCCGATCAACTTAATCACGCATCGATCATCGATGGTGTCCGGCTGTGCAAAGCGAAACGGTATCGCTACAACAATAACGACATAGCCGACCTCGAATCGCAATTGAAACAGGCTGACGCGGACGGTGCTCGCCACAAGCTTATCGCAACTGACGGGGTCTTTTCCATGGACGGCATCATCGCCAACCTGCCGGCGATCTGTGATCTGGCGGACAAGTATCAGGCGATGGTCATGGTCGACGACTCCCACGCGGTCGGCTTCATGGGCGCGCATGGCAAAGGTACGCACGAATACCACGACGTCATCGAGCGCATCGACATCATCACCGGTACGCTCGGCAAAGCGCTCGGCGGCGCGTCGGGCGGTTACACCAGTGCGCGAAAGGAAATCGTCGATCTGCTGCGGCAACGGTCGCGGCCGTACCTGTTTTCCAACACCGTCGCACCGCCGATCGTCGGCGCATCGATCAAGGCGATTGATCTGCTCAGCGAATCGACGGCGTTGCGCGACAAGCTGGAAGCGAACACCAAACTGTTCCGCGACGGCATCACCGCGCGCGGGTTCGACATTGTGCCCGGCGAACATCCCATCGTGCCCATCATGCTGGGCGATGCGCCGCTGGCGGTGAAATTCGCCGACGTGATGCTGGAACAAGGTGTTTACGTCATCGGGTTCAGCTTCCCCGTCGTCCCCAAGGGCAAGGCGCGCATCCGCGTGCAGGTTTCAGCGGCGCACAGCGAAGATGATCTGCACTTTGCGCTCGATGCGTTTGCGAAAGTGAAAGAAAAATTAGGGGTCTGATCCTCCAGCCCAACACTCAATCTTTCCAGTTCAACGTCCGCTGTACCGCCTTCTTCCAGTCACGATACAACTGCTCGCGCCGCTCGGCGGCCATCGCAGGGGCCCATTGTTGATCCGCCTGCCAGATGTCGCGCAGCTCATCCCGGCTTGACCAAAAGCCCGCCGCAATACCGGCTGCGTACGCCGCGCCGACCGCCGTCGTTTCCGTCACCGTCGGCCGCACCACCGGCACGTTGAGCATGTCAGCCTGAAACTGCATGAGCAGTTCGTTCACCGTCATGCCGCCATCA
>JANQKH010000879.1 GCA_028281215.1 Phycisphaeraceae bacterium
GAACATTCGCCGATCGGCGATGCCGGGATGCTGGTTTTCCAATCCTGATACGCAAACCGTGCAACGCCGGTTCGCGCACGCCACGGCGTTCTTAAAAACATCAACGTTTGAGCCGTTTGTCCAACAACGTTGACAGTGCCTGCGCGACGTCTGGATACTCCGCCGCCACGTTCTTCGTTTCGCCGGCCTTCGAGTTGTGATCATACAACTCCACATAACCATCCCGATGCTGAATCAAGCGAAACCGGTCATTGCGAATCGTCTGCCCGCGACCGTAGGAGATCGCCGGGTGTCCTGCCGCACTCGGATCGTTCAACATCGGCGCCAGTGAAGCGCCATGAACGAAGTCAGGCTGCGGCAGATTCGTCAACGCGCAAAGGGTTGGAAAGATATCCAGTGTCTCAACAACCGCATCCGTCTTTGTGCCCGCCTTGGTGATGCCTTTGTACGAAATGATCAAAGGCGAACGCAACGACTCTTCAAACAACGCGTGTTTGCCCCAGATTGCATGTTCACCCAGATGCCAACCGTGATCGCCCCACAGCACGACGATCGTGTTGTCCTTTTGACCGATCGCGTCCAGCTTGGCCATTACCCGGCCGACCAGCGCGTCTGCATACGTCACGCACGCGGCGTAGTGTCTGCGCACTTCCAGCGCGAACGCGGCGTCGGTGTTCGGGTTCCGCTTCCAGCGGTTGTATTTCATGAACTCACCCGAACCATGCCACGTCGTCTTGCCCTTTGGTTTATTCGGGTGCGGTGTTGCGGGAAGTTTGGCGTCCTTGTAATGCGTCAGGTATTTCGCCGGTGCGCCGAACGGCAGGTGCGGGCGAATGATGCCGACCGCCAGAAAGAACGGCTTGTCCTTTTCCTTTTGCGCCGCGCCAAGTTGATCCAGTTGTTTGATCGCTTCATCCACGATCAATCCGTCGGGGTAAATCTCATCGCCGCCCGGCTTGGCCTGATACACATCCATGTCCTTGGCGTTATTGCGAATCTCGCCGTGCGCCAAACCATGCATCGCGCCGCGCGGATGCTGCCACGCGCCAGCCGGCAACAAATGTCGATCCCACGCGCCGGGCATCTCCGGTTGCGCATCATCGTCCCAATCTCTGCCGCCCCGGCCGCCGGGATGATGAGACACCTTCCCGACCGATACCGTTGTGTATCCATGTTTGCGAAACCATCCTGGCATACTGGGCGGCACGGCGTCCGGGTTTTTCTTCAACTGTCCCGCCCGCTGAAACAGCGCCCCGTTGCTCGTCGGCCCATACCGCCCGGTCAGCAACGTATACCGCGACGCCCCGCACGTGGGCGCCTGCACGTAATGCCGCGAGAACGCACGACCGCTCGCCGCGAGCTTGTCGATGTGCGGCGAATGAATGTACGACTTGCCGAAACAGTTGAGTTCGGGCCGTAAGTCATCCACGCAGATAAGCAACACGTTGAGGCGCTCGGCGGCATGTACGGATGAAAAGCAGCCGGTAAAGCAAACCAAAGTGACAATGAACAATGAGAACAGGGGTTGAATCATGCACGCATGATAATGCAGGTGATGAGCGGGACGATGGCAGCGGGTCGAGAGGCCATACCGTATGACCCTGCACACCACCCTTATAATCACGCCCATGAAAGCCAACATCAAAATCGTCATGCGAGGCCTGTGCCTGTTCGCGTTTGTGTACACCCTCGCTTGTATCACAGTCACCACCCACGCCGCCGAAAAACCCAACATTCTCATCATTTTTACTGACGACCAGGGCTACGGCGATCTCGCCTGTTACGGCAACACGAAAACCAAAACGCCCCGACTCGATCAACTCGCCAAACAGGGCACGCGCTTCACGTCGTTCTACTCCCAAACCGTGTGTGGCCCATCGCGGTCGGCGTTGCTTACCGGGCGCCATCCGATCCGCAGCAAAGGCTGGGGTATGCCCGCTTCCGAAATCACCTTCGCTGAACTGTTGCAGAAGGTCGGTTACCAGACCGCGTGCATCGGCAAGTGGGATGTCTCCAATCGCCGGGCGGTCATCGAACGCATGCCCAATGCCCAGGGTTTCGATTACTACTTCGGCACACTCGGCGCCAACGACGGCGGTGGTGTGTCCTTCCACGAAAACAACAACAAGGCCGGCAACTCGCGCAATATGGGCGAACTCACCACGCTCTACACCAATAAGGCCATCGACTTCCTCAAAACGAAACGCGATCCGAAAAAGCCGTTCCTACTCTACGTTGCACACACCATGATGCACACGATCATCGACGCCTCTGATCGCTTCCGCGGCAAGTCAAAGGGCGGTCTGTACGGCGACGTCGTCGAAGAGTTTGATTACGAAACCGGTCGCCTGCTCGACACGCTCGATGAACTGAAGCTCGCTGACAACACACTCGTGATCTACACCAGCGACAACGGCCCGTGGAATCAGGACAAATACACCAAGCGGAAAAAAGGCCACCCCAAAGGTTCCATCTTCTGGGGCGACTCCGGCCCGCTCCGCAACGGAAAAGGTTCATGCTATGAGGGCGGCTACCGGTTGCCCTGCATCGTCCGCTGGCCCGGCAAGGTTCCCGCCGGCCGCGTCAATGACGCCATCTTCGCCACCATCGATTTTCTTCCCACCTTCGCCAACCTGTGCGGCTTCGAGAGTCCGGACGACCGCCGCATGGACGGCATCGATCAAACGGAACTGTTGCTGGGCAAGCGCGAGTCGGGTCGTGAGTATTTCTATTTTCATTCGGCCGGCGTGCGCCAAGGCAAATGGAAATACCTCAAATCCAACGCCCATTTCCACGGCTACGCCGTCGAAAACGATCGTGAGAAGACGGATGAACTCTACGACCTCGAAGCTGACCTCGGCGAAAGAAACAACCTCGCCGCCAAGTACCCCGACAAAGTGGCGGCGCTCAAAGCGCTCCTGCTGAAGATCGAAGCTGGGGACAAGTTGGACCCGAAAGCGAATAGACGATGAACACGGTGACGCCGAAGCGAGCGCAATACAAACCTATCTTACCTTACTTGGCGCGCTGGGTAGGTAAATCGGAGTCCACAGAGCCTGGTGCGGACGCCCGTGAGACACGGTCGATCATGCCGTGTTGGTGCATGCTTCAATAAGGCATACATCACTTGGTTTGATTGTTCCCTGCGGGTGCCGGGTCATCATTCTGTTGAGGACCGTTCGTTTGTTTTCGCCCACTAGAATCGCCCGAGCCGTTGCCATTTGCTTTTGTACCTTTGTTGGACAAGTACTTGAGTGTTGCTGGTTTCGGAATGGCCACAACGCTGTAGATCGTGCTCCATCCTTCTATTGGCGTTCCGGCCGCTCCAGCAGGTTCGGGCGTGAGTGCTTGAAGTGACGCTGTTCCGCTAGATACAGATTCATTCGCATTGAGCAGGCGTTTGCCAAATATGTACTGTTCGGTTTTCCATGTCAGCGCCGGTAGCGCGCCGATATTGCTTAGGTCGGCGGCTTGCGCGTACTCTGCTTCAATCGTTAGCGTGTCGAATGATGTAGCGCCGGATAGATTGGCTTTGCTGATGACAGCTTTGAGGTAGGCCGAAACCTCAGCCTGAAGATCGCTTGAATAGGCGATGTCTTTGGATTTCAGTGTGTAGGTGGTCAGCCCCAGTTTGCTTTGTTTTAGCAGTTTCCTGATGGAATCGCTGGTGAATTCATCTTTATTGTTGAATGCCGCACTTAGATCATTGAGTAGGTCTTCCCCGATGACGAGTTGCGCGATCTCGATGCCGCCGAGAACGACGTACCCACTCTTGCGCTTTGCAGCGTAAACATTGACTTGGCCAAATGCGCTCCCTGCATCAGCGCTTGCTCCGCCTTCCTGGGCTGTGGACCATCGAACAATGATGACGCCGGCATCTTCATCCACGGCGTTGGGGACGTTGACATTGTGTACATTCGTGCCAACAAGTAAATCATGGATGGCGCCTCTTGCCGTGCGAATTTCATTGCGTTTGGTGTCAATCTTTTGTCTCAGTGCAGTGATGTCCGCTGCGGGAGAATTCCTGACCTTTGCTTGTGCAAGTTGAAGTCTCAGTTCCACAAGTTCAAGGGCATGGATCTGAACCTCGTCGATCTTTCTAGCAATGGAGCGAACGGTTTTTGAGCCGGGGCTTTTGCACCAGCCGATTCGCCGGTAAGTATCGTTCTTTCTCTCGCTTTTCTCATTCACATGTTCGAGTGGAAATGCCGTGGACGGATTGAGGTCGCCCTCTGCCCACAGGGGAAACACCAAGCTCAAGCCAAAACCAATGACGCGACTGGGCAGCCCGATATATGGTTGTCCGTAATGAATGGGTCGGCCCACCAGTTGCGTCGGGTTGCTTCCATCAAGCGTAATGATTTCTTGAAAGTAAAACTCATCCGATTCACTGATGCGACGTTCTGAACGCAAGTCGCCCAAGGAAGTCGCCATCGGATAATTCACCGGCCCGCACCCTGATGTGATCAGGACAACGAAAACGATTGATGACACAAACAGAAATCGAAGGATAGACATGGTTGGTATTTCCGGATAGTAGAGGTCTTTGCCAATAGCCAGAATATGAAAGTCAGTGTACGTAATTTTGTCGAGGTTGTCAGCCGCTTCTCTAGGAAGATGAAAATGGGATTGTCTCGTTGTTTTCTGTTCCCTGAAAGCTTGTTTGTTCGGAAATAATTTGGTATACTGGCATCCCATGTCTCACCGGACGGGACAACATCAGTTATCACATGCGCGGCCTTGGCGGCGGATGGAATCGAAGCATTATGGTGGAAGCTTGTCTCCTCCGGTGGCTGTGTTAGAGAAATGGGATCGACTGCAAATCGGGGCGGGGCTTTCGCCTCAGTGCTCTTGCAAAGCGGTGTTTCCTCGGCATTGTTTTGTGTCGACGTTTGTGCGCGCGGGGGTGGTCGAATCGTGTCCGCCGGACATGTCCGGACACGTTCCGGACATGATTCCGGACATGGAAATAGGCGTTTTTGAGCGAAAAATAGGGTCCGGACGTCCGGACATTTTTTCTGGACATGGGTTTAAATCAATGTGTATAAGAGACTTAAATAAGGTTTTAAGGTGTTGCGGGTACCCCCTGTGTCCGGACATCTACAATTGTGGACGATTGTTCGATTCGCGGTTCCACCCTGACGTCAGTAGGGAAAACCCTGAATATGCTGTAACTCGATTCCAATACAAGGGTTACAAGAAAATAGACGTGTCGGGGGATGGGGGTGAGGTTGTCAGGGTTGAATTACCCATATCGAAACCAGGAAGTGGGGCTGGTTGTGTGTTGAAGGGGCGAATCGGCGTCGCTCGGCCCGCGATTTCACCTTTTCCGTCTGTTCCGGTTGTAGCGAATAAACCGGCGGTTCGATCCTCCCGATATCGATGGCATCCCCTGCTTCGATGGGAGCGGACCATGAGCGATATTTATTCCAAGTTCTATGGGCTTGAACGCTCGCCGTTCAACATCACGCCCGACCCGAGTTTCCTGCTGTTCACCCAGCGGCATCGGGAGGCGTTCAACCATCTGCTGTTCGGCATCACGCAACGCAAAGGGTTCATCCAGATTACCGGCGAAGTCGGCTGCGGCAAAACCACCATCTGCCGGGCGATGCTGCAGCAACTGGACGAAGAATATGTCAGCGCGTTGATTCTCAACCCGGTCATGACCGGCGTGCAGTTTCTCCGCGCGATGCTCAAAGAGTTCGGCATCGAGAATCCACCCAGCGATCGGCTCGCCTGCCTTGAAACGCTCAACGCGTTCCTGTTGGAAAAAGCGAAAGAGCGCAAGGTCGTCGTCTTGATTATTGATGAAGCGCAGGATTTGAGTCTGGAGATGCTGGAAGAGATTCGTTTGATTTCCAATCTGGAGACGGACGATCAGAAGTTGTTGCAGATTGTGCTGGTCGGCCAGCCGGAGTTGCGTGACATGCTCAACGATCCGCGGATGCGTCAACTGCGTCAGCGGATCACGGTTCGGTATCACATTGATCCATTGAAGCGTTCGGAGATGGATGAATACATCGCGCATCGGATTCGCACGAGCGGCGGGAATGGTCGGCCTCGGTTTTCACCGGGTTCGCGCCGCCGGATCTTCAAATATTCGAAAGGCATTCCGCGCGTGGTGAATGCGATCTGTGACAAGACGCTGCTGTGCGGATTTGTGGACGGCACGGAGGAACTTCAATCGAAGCATGTGAAGCGGGCGATCCGTGATCTGGAGGGGCAGTTCTCATGAGTTTGATCAACGAAGCATTGAATCGAGCGCGCGTCGAGTCGGCATCGGAGCAGGGCGGGCCACGGATGGACCTGCATGCGGTGGTGTCGCCGAGTGCGCCGCGGGGCGGACTGAAGGTGACCAGCCTGTTGTTGGCGACGGTGGTGTTGCTGGCGATGGGCGTGGTGGCGGTGTTGCTGGTGGGCTGGAACCGCACGCCGCAACAAGCGGGGGCGAAAACAAAACCCTCAGGAACAGTGGGGGTGGTGAATGAGAACACCGGGACGATCGGGGCGGATGGATTGGAAAACGGAAACGGGTTGAACGAGAACACCGGCGGGACAGAGACATCGATTGCACACGCTGACGCGGGCACGGACGCCGCGACAGCGCAATCGGATGAGCAGCCGCAGGATCCGTGGTCGTTGGAAGGGCAGGCGCAGGATGTCCGGCATGGCTTGTTGGCGAACAGGCGAACGCGGATGGAGGAATTGGCTAAGTTAAGCCGTGCATCTGGTGCGAACGGTAAGGCTGGTCTTTACGAAAAATCGATCCTCAATGAAGTCGTCGAACAGGTGTTGAACTCGCAAGCGAACGACGCGAAACAGGATGCATCAAGTCAGGGCGATGCGAGGTCGGGCGCGTCAAGTCAGGGTGATCCAATACAAGGCGCGTCGAATCAGCCGAGCCCGGAGTTGATCGCCGCAGTCGTTAAGGCGTTGGAAGCGGACCGGGCCAAACAGGCAGAGGCGGACGCGAAACAGAAGGATCAAGCGGTGTCGCCGAGTGAATCCGATGGCAATACGTCGGCCGACAAGCAAAACCCTTCGCCACAACCTGCCAAAACCGCGGCGTCACGGTATCCGACATTCGTCGGCGAAGTGGTTGATGAGCGTTTTCCCTATCTGAAGATCAGCGGCATCACCCAATCCAACACGCAGCAGTGCGTGCTGATCAACAACAAGATTCTCCTGCTCGGCGACGAGGTTGATAATGTGTCGGTTGAACGCATCGAACGCAAACGCGTGCGATTGAAGTATCGCGGTCAGGTGTTTTTGTTGGAGTTGCCTTGACGGCCGAGGGATCCTGGAGTGGATCAGTTGTTCGCCTTTTCACTTTCATCTTTCTTGAAGCACAATTCGATCAGCGCATCGACGCGCCTGAAGATCAGGCGATGGTCGTCCGTGGGTTCGTCATCCGGTTTGGACAGGCTTTCGTTGTACGTTGACTCGGTGATCAGACTGACGACGACGCGGCCGGCGCCTTCAAAGGTGGCGACCTCGGCAATGCTCGAGGTGTCGCGGCTTAGCGGGATGCCGAATGCGTCGACCAGTTGGCCGGTCAAGCCCTGGTTGGCGGAGAAGGCGAACGCCTCGGCGCCGAGGACGAGCAACGGTTTGCCTTGTTTGAGATGTTGCGTGACCCATTGGAGGTCGGCTTCATCGAGTGCATGATCGTCGGGCAGAATGATCAACTCCGCGGGGATCGACAAATCCTCCGTGGCGAACGCCCAGTGTTTGCGTTGCAGGTAAACAAACAGGTTGAGGAACCGCTCGGGACTGTCGCTGCCGAACGCCGGTCGCGTGGCGTGTTCGTGGCAGATGAATCGCGGCGAGCGCTGGTCGCGGAACGCGGCGTGCCATTGATCTGCCCGGGCGTCGTCGCCGTGCATCAGCCAGTTGATGCTGTTGAGGAAGAGTTTGTAGTTGTCGGCATATTTGATGAATTCGTCGCCGAAGATGTTCTGATCGGCAACGACGACGATACGGCCTTTGCCGAGCGTGCGTGCGGCGACCACGCCGAGCGGGCCGGTGCGCTCTTCGGGTTGTTGGATAAAGTCGCCGTAGTAACCGGGCCGGGTATTCTCGCCGTAGGGATCGACGATCCATTCATCGCCCCAGGCTTCGTCGGTGGTGACGGCGACGGCGAATTGGTCGTCCACGGTGCCACCGGACTGGAAGGCGATGTGCTTGAGGCCGCGGGTGATCGGATGTTCCTTGAAGTTAGCGATGTCGATCCACGCCTTACCGGAACTGAGCCGATGCAGCCCACCTTCGCATGCGGTCTCAGTGGTGACTTTCATGCCCAACTCGTTGAACAACGGCTTGAGTTTCCACGCGTGGTAGTAGCAGTTGGAGTGATCGGTGATGAAGAACACACTGCCGCCGCCTTCGACCCAGGCTTTGACGGCGTTGATCTCGGCGACCGTGAACGGCGGCAGTTCGCCCGACGGCAGGTTCATGAACAACATCTGGTACGGCTCAAGCTTCTCGGCCGTGAGCGTGCCTTCGGTCATCTCGTCATACTCGATGCCCTGATCCTTGAGGAACGCGAAGCCGAGGTGGAAGCCGTGGCTGGAGTGGTAGTCGTAGACATCCTCGCGCAGGCCCAAGTGATGGAAGTTGTGGGCGTGGACGGAGTCGATGAGGATTTTGTTGGATCGCGGGCCGGTCGTTGCACCGTCGCCACAACCGATCAGCAGGGGCGCAAGCCAGACCGCGAGGCATACAGCCAGATACCGTCGGCGAACGGGGTGACACAAGGCGTAATCGTTCATTGCCGGGATTCTATCCGGCAGCGCATACAATGGCGTGTTCACCTGTCCAATTCATGGAGACAACGGTTATGAATCGACAACCATCAAGCCTGTTCACCATTGTTTGCCTGCTGGCGGCGGGCATGATGTTTGTTGCCACCGATTCCTGCACGGCCGACGAAAACGCGCCCGCCGACGGCCCGCGACAGCTTCGCATCATCTGGCTTTCCAACCCCGACACGACCGCCATCGTATCGTGGACGACCAACAAGCAGGGCAGCAAACACACGGTGCATCACGACACGACCTCGCGAGGCGGCAAGCCCGCGGAATATCAAAATCAGACCGCCGCGACGCGCAACGGCGCGTACCACCGCGCCGACCGTGAGAAGAACAAGATCGGCATCAGCCATTACCACCACGCCGTGCTCAAGGGGTTGAAGCCTTCGACGAAATATTTCTTCACGATCAGCAGCGACGGGAAAACCTCGAAGGAGCACTGGTTCATCACGGCGCCGGCGGACGACCGGCCGTTCAAGATTCTGTTCGGCGGCGACTCACGCAGTGGACACACCGCGCGGCAGAACGTAAACCGCATGATGGCGAAGATGGCCGAGGACGAGTCGCTCATCGCCTTCGCGCACGGCGGCGACTACATCGGCAGCGGACAATACTGGAATCAGTTCAGCCTGTGGCTCGACCATCATCAACTGACGTTCACCAAAGACGGCCGCATCCTGCCGATCATCCCGGCGCGCGGCAACCACGATCGCGGTGAACTGTTCAACCAGATCTTCCACTGGCCGGGCGAGAAGCAAGCCAACTATTACACGACGCAGTTGTCGCCTCATGTCGCGCTGGTGACGTTGAATACGGAGACGTCGACCGCCGGCGATCAGAAGGATTGGCTCGCTGCCGAACTGCCCGGCCTGCGGAAGAAGAACCGCTGGCTGCTGGCGCAATACCATCGGCCGGCCTGGCCCGCAGTGAGGTCGCCCAGCGGGGCTTACCGTGATTGGGTGCCGTTGTTTGAGAAGTACGATGTCGATCTGGTTTGCGAAGCCGACGGCCACAACGTCAAACGCACACCGCCGATCCGAGGCGGCAAGGTGGACCCGACCGGCGTGACCTACATCGGTGAAGGCGGGCTCGGCGTCGGTCAGCGCACGCCGAAAAAGGGCCGGTGGTGGATCGAGAAACCAGGCATGGCGTCGCGCGGACATCACGTGCATGTGTTGTCGTTCTCTAAGGAAAAGCTTGAGATCAAAGCCCATCCGCTGGAGGGGAAAGTCATGTTGGATGAGCACAAACTGTCGCCGCGCAAGCAAGCCGTGGCGGCCGGCAAAAAAACAGATGAACGCAAGCACCATGGCGAAAGCCTGGCGGTGCATCGGGCATGTTCGATCCATCCTTGGCGTCCAACGCGCTCCGCCGCGCAACGAAGCAGTCGATTACAACAACGCCAGCAGTTCCACCACCCGCGCGGCGGCCTGATCAACCGGAACAAGTTCAGCATCCTTCGCGTTGCGCGGTTTGATCTCGACATTGCCGTCTTTAAGTGCTTTGTCACCAATCGTGATGCGAACGGGAATGCCGATGAGGTCGGCGTCTTTGAACTTCACGCCGGGGCGTTCGTCACGGTCGTCGATGAGCACATCGGGGTGGTAACACTCAAGCGGGCCGACGGGTGATTTCATCGATTCGAGTTGTTCCGCCAACTTGTCCGCGACTTCTTTCTGTTCGCCGTCGTATTTGATAGGCGTGATGACGACCTGGAACGGAGCGATGGATGCCGGCCAGATGATACCGTTGTCATCGTTGCCGCCTTCTCTTTCCATGGCGCCGGCGAGAATACGGTTCACGCCGATGCCGTAGCAACCCATGATGACCGGCACGCGGTTGTTGTGGTCATCGAGTACTTCAAGTTCGAGCGCATCGGAGTATTTGCAGCCGAGTTTGAACACGTGGCCGACTTCGATGCCTTTGGTTTCGCGGAGGACGCCGCCGTCGTTCTTGGGAGAGGGGTCGCCGGCGACGGCGTTGCGGATGTCGGCGATGTGCAACACGGCAATGCCCTCGTCATGACCAACACGCTTTTGACTTTCAGCATCCAATTCTCGCCACCAGTTGAAATGCCTAACATGAAAACCTGGCTTGTTGGCACCTGTCACCCAAAAACCACCCTGTGCTGCGTCAGGATCAACGACGATCGTCACATCTTTCCTTCCAATCGCCGCATGAGGACCAACGTAACCAACATTAAAACCGGCAGCACGTACTTCAGCCTCGTTGGCGACTGAAATGTCCTCACCTCCGACGCTCTTCATACACTCGCGCAGTTTCGCTTCATTCAATGTGTGGTCGCCTCGAACGACAGCCAATACCCAATAGGACTCAGCGCGACATACCAGTGTCTTCAACATGTTTTTGTGTTGGAGTTTTCCGCCGACATTCTTCTTCCAATAATTGCAGACATCTTCGATCGACTCGCAGTTTGGGGTTTCAACTTCCTCAAGTTCACCCGTCGGCTCCATCAACGATTCACGTGGTAACTCTGCAATCGCACTCTGATTGCGAACAACATTGGACCAAGACGTCGCCACTTTTCGCTGCCCTATTTCACACTTCTCAACATTCGCCGCGTAGTTCCCCTTGTCGCTTTCAAGGATCGTGTCTTCACCGGTCGGACTCGGGATCATGAACTCATGCGACGCGTTGCCGCCGATCGGTCCGGCTTCTGCCTCGACGGGGCGGTAAGGCACGCCGCAGCGCTCGAAGATGCGGCAATACGCGTTGAACATCGCGTCGTAGCTCTTGTCCAAACCTTCGATCGTGGTGTCGAACGAATACGCATCTTTCATCTGGAACTCTCGCGAGCGCAGCACGCCGAAGCGGGGGCGGAACTCGTCGCGGAATTTGGTTTGAATCTGGTACAGCGTCAGCGGCAGTTGTTTGTAGCTTTCGATGTGATCTTTGACGAGGGTGGTCATGACTTCTTCGTGCGTCGGGCCGAGCGCGGCTTCGCGGCCGTGGCGGTCTTCGACGACGAACAGATTCTCGCCATAGTCCTGGCGGCGGCCGGTCTTTTCCCACAGTTCGATCGGTTGCATGGCGGGCAGGAATACTTCGATCGCGCCGGCGTTGTCCATCTCTTCGCGGACGATCGCCATCGCTTTGCGCAGTGCCCGCAGGCCGAGCGGCAGGTACGAATATAGACCGGAGCCGAGTTGGTTGATCATGCCGGCGCGGAGCATGAGTTGATGCGAGGGCACGACGGCTTCGCCGGGCACCTGGCGGGCGGTGGGGATGAGCGTTTGCGACCATTTCACGGGCATGGGAGGTCTCCGAATCGACGACGGCCGCGTGAACAGAACGTGCGGCGGTCGGGCCGGGCATCTTAGATGATCATGCGGTGGGATTCGACAGCGTTGGCGGTATTGGTGTTTCGCGGGTGATCGAAGATGGCCGATTCGGGTGGCGCGTGCAAGGTGAAATCAGCAGCGATCTTCGATCGTCCGCGAAACGCGGGTAGGTCATGTGTTGGTGGTTTTGATTGCTTGAATCGCCGTGCTAGAATCGGGGCATGCTTATGAATCGCATCATCCTGCTGGTTCTGTTCGTATTGGCGACGTTTGGTCTGTCCGCTTGCGAGCAGGCTCTGTTTCCGCCGAACATGCCGCGGCATCAATATCAGCGATTCGCCTTGCAGCGCGGGTACAAGGAAATCCCGCAGGACCGCAACCCACTGGCCCGAGAGGACATCGATCTGCGGGCGCGGTTGTTGCCCAAGGCGGGGCAGTGAATCGGGGCATGTCTTTGGGTTTGACGTGGACTGATCCAGCGTTGATTTGAGATCACGATTGTGATCCGTTTATCGTTCGCGTTGAATTCGGTCGTGGCGGTTGGTATTGCGAGTCTTGTTTTGCGTGATCGCGCGAGCGCTTCGCAAGCAACGCAGCTAAGTTCTCCAGTTGCGAGGGGGAAACAACACGGAGCGTGATCAGGCCAGACCGCTTCTTCTCAGGTTGACCATATGACTTTGCAACACCCGCCCCGGACATGAAGTCCTTGTGATTTCCTTGTGCGTGTAGACGCGACTGGTGGGCACTTTGTGTTGGCGCTTTAGGGCGATGAGGAGATTGCGAAGCGTGGCGTACTGCGCGGAACTGGGCGATTGTTTCTCAAAGTTGCCCAGCACCATGATGCCGATGTTGTTGGGGTTGTTCGAGCGGACGTGCGCGCCTTGGTAGTCGTCGTCGCGGCCCTGCCAGATGCGGCCGGCGCGGTCGATGATGTAGTGATAGCCGATGTCGCCTGCTCTCAGTCGCGACAGATGCCCGCGCCGAATGGCGTCGAGCCGCGCGGCGGTCTGCGTCGTGTCGGTGAACCAGACCGGCGTCCAGCCTTCGTGGTGCACGGTGATGCGGCTGACCGAACCCATCTTCCGGATACGACTTTTGATCGGTGATGCCTTGGCCCAAGACGAGCGCGGGATCACCTGCAACTGACCCATCGTCATCGTGACCGGCGGCGTCGGACGCTTCGGTTGCGGTGTGTTTCGTTTCGGCGTGACCATGCGCGGTGGCGGCGGGGCGACGGCGACAAGTTCCGGCTGACCGGTTACCACCGGCCGATGCGACACGCTTGGCCAAAGCGGGCCGGGGCGGTCGACTGCGCTCACACTGGTGGATGTCGTCTGCGTGGTTTCACAGCCGCCCAGTGCCAGCATGCCCAGCCCGCCAATGATCAGTTCGCGTCGCGTCGGTTTCATCCGTGACTCCCGCGTGATTGCAAGTCGAAACAGGGGCGGCGCGCCTCGAATCGTGGAGCGCACAGCGCCAATGCAGTTTATCGGCGGTCCGCGCAGCCGACGTGCATTTTTCGGTTATCGGAGATTTCGTGGTGATCAAGATTCGCGCAGCCGCCCCTTGTCCCCGCCTCCTGACTCTGGACTCCGGACGTCCGGACCCCGAACACAATCCCGAACCCTCGACCTGCCGCCTTCGCCCCGCTATCCTTTCCTCCCCATGCTCGAAGTGATTGAACAACTCGACCACGACGCCCACGCCGAACTCGACGCCGTTAGCAGCGAGGATGAACTTGAAGCGTTCCGCATCAAATTCCTCGGCAGCAAGGGCGCGGTGAAGAAACTGATGGGCATGCTCAAGGATGTGCCCAAGGAGCAGAAACCCGCGTTCGGCAAAAATGCCAACATCCTCCGACAGAAGGTTGAGCAGGCATTTGAATCGAAGAAAGGTTCGCTCGGTGGCAGCGCGACCGCTTCCAAAAAATCCGGGCCGATGATCGACGTCACCGAACCCGGCTCGCCGCCGCGATTAGGGCGCGAACACATCATCACGCAGACGATCAACGAGATCGCCGATGTGTTCGGCCGCATGGGGTTTGAAGTCGCGACCGGCCCGGAGATCGAAGATGAACATCACAACTTCATCGCCCTGAACATTCCCGCCAGCCATCCCGCGCGTGACCCGGTCGACAACTTCTTCGTCAGCGATGACGAGTTGCTTCGCTCGCAGACCAGCACGATTCAGATTCGCGTGATGGAAAACCGTGAGCCACCGATCCGCGTGATCGCCACCGGCCGGGTGTATCGCCCGGACGAGATCGACGCGACGCATCACCAGATGTTCCACCAGGTCGAAGGGCTTTACGTGGACAAGAACGTGAGCATGGTCGACCTCAAGAGCACGCTCATTCAGTTCGCCCACGCCATGTTCGGCCCCGATGCCGATGTCATGCTTGTGCCCAGCTACTTCCCGTTTACCGAGCCGTCCGCCGAACTTTATGTGAAGATGGACTTGGGTAAGGGTCTCGAATGGATGGAAGTCGGCGGCTGTGGCATGGTCGATCCGAATGTCTTCAAAGCGGTCGGCTACGACCCCGAAGAATGGACAGGCTTCGCCTTCGGCCTGGGCATCGAACGGCTGGCGATGCGCAAATACCAGATCCCGGACATTCGCTGGTTGTTCGAAAACGACGTGCGCTTCCTGCGGCAGTTCTGATCGCACTGGATCAACTATTTCAGCCGAACGATCGAGCGATCCCCATACCAAATGAGCGGCCAGCTTCCTGTGCGAATCAATGATTTCAGGGGCCCGTTGAGTGTTCGTTTTTCCAACACTGTCTCCGTTTCCAGATCGAAAATTGTAATCTCATTTCCACCTGCAAGTAGCACGGTGCTCTTCTTTGGTAAGAACGTGAGAGCACGACACGACACGGGTGGTTGACGGTGTTTCATTGGCTCCAGCGAGTAGCCAGCCTCGTCACGTCGGACCCTGATCACCATCCAGCCTCCTATTCCGTTGGTGATCAACAATCGAGTACCGTTGGAATTAAACGCCATCATCATCTCCCCTCGCCAAGCCCGATCACCACCGTGTTCTGAAAGTTCAATTCTTCCGATTTGCTTGGCCGACATGGCGTTCCAAATCGAGACCGAGCCCTGCCCATTGGTGGAAACCCAATTGCCGTCGTGGCTAACGGCTACGGAACTCCAATTGATGCTGAAGTCTTCTATTCTTTGAATTAGCTTTCCGGTCGCCACACGCCATATCCAAAAGTAGTGATCGTTGTGCGCCCAGATGTGCTTGCCATCGCCCATAAACTCCAATCGCCACCATCTTGCCTCACTGGATTCCTCGAGCAACACCGATGGGGTGTTACCGCCTCTTTTCCAAAGGCCAATGGAACGGTCGTGCATGGCGGCAATCCATCCTCCATCAGGGCTGATCGCACTTGGCCCGACGGCACCTTCAAGCAACTCACGTTGTTCAAGTTTTCGACCAGACCAAACGTATACGGGCGTTTTCCATGCACTACCAACAAGCGTGACCCCATCATCGTCTGCAGAGTGGCGGTAATTTGGACGTTGAAGGTTCGGGTCGTTCAAATCACGAATGAATTCGGCACCTTCTCTCGGAATATTCGCGCACGACCCACCAATCAGACAACAGATCAAGATCGAAACCGACCGGATCGCCGAAATCCGGCACTGAAGTAATTCATTGAGCCGCGAGATATGAAGTCGGTGCACAGATCTCATCAATCGTCCTTTCGTCGCAAATCAATCATGCTATATCAGGTAAGGGATGTATCTAGAAGCCCATGCGTCGCGCGAGACTGGCCTTACAACCGACAACTTCTACACAAAGACGTGCCAAATCACGCGCACAAAGTTATTTTATGTGAACTTCAACTGTGAAAGGAGTCACCCATGACGGAGCTTGCTGTGACAGATGGTTTGATGCAAACGGACCTGCCCCTGCCCGGCCGACGCCAAGGCAAGGTGCGTGACATTTACGAGATGACCACCACGTCGGGCGAAGAAGCCTTGCTCATCATTGCTTCCGACCGCATCAGCGCGTTTGACGTGGTGATGTCGAATCCCGTGCCCCAAAAAGGGGCTGTGCTCACGCAGGTGAGTAAGTTCTGGTTCGACATGATCGCCGACAAGCTTGGCGACCAGTTGGATCACCACCTGATTTCGACCGATCCGGCTGACATTCCCGGCCTCAGTGATGAGCAACGTGAATCGCTCAAGGGTCGCATCATGATCGGCCGCAAGACGAAGGTCGCGAAGGTTGAATGCATCGTACGCGGCTACATCGCCGGGTCGGGCTGGAAGGAGTACCAGAAGTCGCAAACCGTGTGCGGCCTGGAACTTCCCGCCGGTTTGAAGCAATGCGACAAACTGCCCGAACCGCTCTACACGCCTTCTACCAAGGCCGACGTCGGCCACGACGAAAACATCACCTTTGAGCAGTCGTGCGAGATCGTGGGCGAAGAGTTGGGCACAAAGCTGCGCGACTTGAGCCTTGCCATTTACACCATGGCGCGCGATTACGCCGCCGAGCGCGGTATCATCATCGCCGACACCAAGTTTGAATTCGGCTTGCCCGTTGAAGGTGACAGCAGCACGCCGATCCTGATTGACGAAGTGTTGACGATGGACAGTTCGCGTTTTTGGCCGATGGATGATTACGAAGCCGGCCGCGATCAAGCGAGTTTCGACAAACAGTACGTGCGGAATTATCTTCAGGAATTGGTCGATGAAGGTCGATGGGATAAAACCCCGCCCGGCCCGACGTTGCCGGATGAAGTGGTGAAGAACACGTTCGCGAAGTATGCTGAAGCGTATCGCCTCTTGACTGGAAAAGAATTCTTGCTTTAATGTAGGGACACGAACAAAGCCACTGGTTGCTTTTGGAACCGGTGAACGAAGCAGGGCTGACGATGCGCCACACGTCAGCTCTGTTTTTTTGTGCGTATACTTCATCATCATGCCCGATAGCGGAATGTCCAAACCTGTCATTATTGATATCTATTGTGACGACATTGATTACATCGATGAGTGGTGTCCGGATGATCCCAACGAGGTTTCATTCTTGCTGACAGTGTTATTGGGTCCGGATTCGGATGGTGGTGACTACTTTTATGTTGATGTGTGTACACCGTTGATGGCGCGACGATTGCAGGACAAACGTAGTTTGCTGATTGTCCCCTATTATGAAAGTTGTCAGAGCGTGTTAGAAGCGTTGGATGCTGTACTCGAGGAGTGCCGGGGGTATGACTGGTTCGACATGTCACAAAAACTCGCAAAAAAGTTTGTCTGGGAATATGAAGGCATGGCTGGATCCTGATGTCTTTAACCTTGGACAGCAGCATATTCAATCACTCGTGATCAATCGCATCGCGCGCAGCAATTCCTTCAGCAATACCACATCATTGATGTCATGCGCGTAAGTCACCGTCGCGGCGGTGTGATAGAGCGCACGGAACCGCGCCAGGTTCAATGTGTCCACGTCGGCGCCACCATAGGCCTCGATGAAACGTCGGCGAGCGGCGGGCGAGAAGAGCATGTATCCCACGGCCAGATCGACAG
>JANQKH010000612.1 GCA_028281215.1 Phycisphaeraceae bacterium
TGTTCCTTTAGTCCGCCTTGACACATGTCGCACTGGCCACAGACGCAGTTAATCGAGCCAACCACGCGCTTGCCGACCCAGTCTTTGTGCTTCTTCTCGGTCACCGATTCGACAACGCCGACGAACTCGTGTCCGAGCACGCCTTCGAAACCCATGTAGCCGCGGCATAGTTCCAGGTCAGTCGAGCAAATGCCGACGCGCAGTGGGCGGATCACCGCTTCACCGAGCGCGGGCGACGGTTCATCGTGGCTCGTGTCGAAACGCAGGGCGTTGTTTTCAAGGACCAGTGCTTTCAAGGCGGAATCTCATGGTTGCGTGACCGATAAAACGGCCGGATTCGATCGGCGCTCATGAAGTGTATCGGCCGACTGGGGTGACCGCTTGCAGGAACGACGTTTTGGTGTCGCACCGTGAATATGTGGTGGTCGATGATCGTCCGTTAAACGAAGGATCTGATTTTTTAGCCAATGTTGATTCAGCCTGATGCCTCCGCGTCCTCGATTTCATGACCGTCGCCGAGTGTTTTGCCACAGTGCGGGCAGGTTTCGTTGTCGCCCTGATTTGCAGTTTCGCCCGCGGGGCTGTGGTGGTCCTTGTTCCAATCCCGCGAAAACGCGCCGGCCAGCACTGCCGCTGGCAACACGAACAAACTGATGCCCAGCACCGCGGTGATCGACGCCCAGACTTTGCCCATCATGGTGACCGGCACCATGTCGCCGTAACCGACCGGCACCATCGTGGTGATCGCCCACCAGAGCGTGGCGGGAATGCTGGTGAACTTCGTGCCCGGCACTTCGTGCTCGGCGTGCCACACCAGCGTCGAACTGATCACCAGCAATAGCAGTACGGCGAACAAGATGACAAACAGGTTTTCCTTGTTTTCACGCAGCACGCGCCCCATGCGCTGCACCGATTTTGAGTAGATCCCGGCTTTGGTCAGGTGGAACAGTTTCAACAAGCGCAAAGTACGCAGCGCGCGGCCGTCGATCGTGGTGAACTTCGGCAGATAAAACGGAATGACCGCGGCAATATCCAGCAAGGTCAACGGTTGAAAGCAAAACTTGATGCGTCCCCACACCGGATGACGGAATCGTTCGTCTTCCGTGCACGCCCAGATGCGCAATAACACTTCCGCGGTGAAGATATAAATCGACACTGCTTCAAACAGGTGGAAGTAGTGCATCGCATCTTTGTCGTTGGCGTAGCGCGGCAGGGTCTCGGCCATCTCCGCGACGACGTTGGCGGCGATCAACGTCATCAGGCAGAAGCCGAAGATGCGGCCGGCCTTCGCTTCGAGATCTTCAATCGTGTGAAATACAAAATGCTGCGCCCGACGATACGCTGAGTCGTGCTGCACGTGTCCCATGATATGGCCTCCAGTTTGACATGCTGCCCCTGAGTTGCCCCGCCCGACGCGCACCATCAAAATCGCCCGCGCAACTTCACCGATTCCACGCAGATTGTCAATCGCCGGTCAATATTCAACTCGCGGACGATCGCGCCGCTTCGTTGTTCGCGCGCATGCGGGAATCTACGATCTACCCCGGGGATGGATTCTCGCCTGCGCGGATATGACGGATGTACAAGCACATGTTGCGATCATTCAATCCACCAGTTCCGCCTCCACGGTCAGGGTGAACACCTGTTGTTGAAGCAGGTCGGTTTCCTTGTTGAATTCAATGGTGGCGCTGGTGTTGCCCGTCGAGTCGAACACGCCGTTGTCATCGTCGTAGCGCAGGTCGAGCGTGGCGGTGACCAGCAGTTTTTTCTGTTTGTCGTCCACAAATCGGACGCGACCGTTGATGCTGATGAATGCGTTCGAGCCTTGGTCGGAATAACTAAAACTCGTGCCGTATTCTGTTGTTGCGGTGGTGATGGTGAGGCGTTGTGTTTCTTCTTCCTTGATTTTGAAGTTCAGCTTGATGGTTTTGCCCAGCGGCATCGCTTCCGTCTTTGGATCGTGCTTGACGCGCGCGCCGTCTGACTTTGCCTTTGACTTGCTTTCATTTTTGTCTTCTTTGGCGACCGCAAACGCGGCGATCACGGCAACCAACAGGACGGGAACGATCAGTCGCGAACCATGCATGGCAATTCTCCTGTGCGGCGGGTGGGGTCAGTCGTCTTTCACGTTGAATTTTTCACATTGTCCTAAAAACGTCAGTGGATTCTTCCATGAAATTGTTTCAATCGCGTGTGCGGGATGCCCACGGCGCAACATTTCCACGTGACACTTCGGCACTGCGAGCGGATCGCTGTGCCCCCAGTCGCCGGCGGAGTTGATCCACAACCGTTCCGTGCCGTACATCTCGAAGATATCCGCCGCACGTTGCGGCGTCACCTTGCTGTCGGGGTATAGCGTCATCCCCGCCCAGAAGCCGCGATCGAGCACTGCCTGCACGGTGTGCTCTTCCACGTGATCGATCAGTACGCGCGACGGATCGATGTGGCCGTTGCGTTCGATCGCATCCATGATCAACCGCGTGCCTTTGAGTTTGTCTTCAAGGTGCGGCGTGTGCACGAGAATGAGTTGATCGTGCGCGTCGGCGATGCCGATGTGTTCTTCAAGCACGAGCAGTTCGTTCTTACTGTTTTTGTTGAGCCCGATTTCACCCACGCCCAACACGTTGGGCTGTTTGAGAAACTCCGGGATCAGCGCCATCACTTCGCGTGCCAGGCCGATGTCCTCGGCTTCTTTGGGATTGATGCACATCCACGTGTAGTGTTCGATGCCGTACTGCGCCGCGCGTTTGGGTTCGAACTCGGTGAGTTGACGAAAGTAGTCGTAGAAGCCCTGCGCGGAACTGCGGTCGAACCCCGCCCAGAAGGCCGGTTCGGTGATCGCGACACAACCGGCCTGCGCCATGCGCTGGTAGTCGTCGGTCGTACGGGAAACCATGTGAATGTGGGGATCGATGTATTTCATGGTTTATTGCTGTTCCGCTGACGGGCTGCTTTGCGTTGCCTGAAGGTATGCGACGCCGCGGTCAAACGCGTAGGCGGCGTCCTTGGTCAGTTTGTGGCGCCACACCGGTTCGGTCTCATCGCGCGACCAGCCGTACAACGCCAGGGCGTAACCCAGACTTATCGCCGCACGCATCTGCTGGTCTATCATCTGGGTTACGCCCTGGCGTTGTACGG
>JANQKH010000651.1 GCA_028281215.1 Phycisphaeraceae bacterium
GTGTGAATTGTTGCCCGGCGCCCGTACGGTGATCGCCGTTGCGGATCGGTACGCCACGGACGCGCCGGAGCCTGAGTCAGAAGTCGTCGGGTCAACTGCATCGCCGGCAAATGCATCACCCAAAGGCCGCGTTGCCCGTTACGCTTGGGGCGATGACTATCACAAGGTGATCAAGCGTCGGCTCTTCCAGTTCGCCGATACGTTGCGCGAACGCTGGCCCGATGAAGGCTACAAGGTTACGGTCGACACCGCGCCGGTGTTGGAACGCGAACACGCCGCCCGCGCCGGATTGGGTTGGGTTGGCAAACACACATTGCTGATTCATCCGAAGCTGGGTTCCTGGTTGTTACTGGGCGAGATCATCACCACGCTGGCGATCGAGCCCTCATCGGAGAACGGTTTTCCAACCCCGCTCGTGCCGCCGACGGATCATTGCGGCACGTGCACGCGGTGCATCGACGCCTGTCCGACGGATTGCATCACGCCCTATTCACTCGACGCTACGCGGTGCATCAGTTACCTGACGATCGAACACCGCGGCCCAATCGATGCCACGCTGCATCCCATGATGGGCGATTGGATCGCCGGCTGTGACGTTTGCCAGGAGGTCTGCCCGCACAATCAACATGAAGGTGACAGCGATGTCGATCCGCCCGACGTGTTGCCGCCATATAAGCCGCGGGAACATGCCGGCGGGATTGATCTGATGTCGGTGTTGAACTGGGATGTCTCGGTCCGACAGCGCACACTGCAAGGTTCGGCCCTCAAGCGCATCAAACTTGACATGTTCAAACGCAACGCGCTCATCGCGGCAGGCAATCATCTTCGCGAACACCATGACGACGGTTTGCGAAACCGGATTCGCGAATTGGCGAACGACCCAAACGAATCGGACATGGTGCGACAGACGGCAAGGGAAGTGCTGCAACCTTAGAACGCATGGAAAGAGGGGCTGGGGCAAAGGAGGCTTGGCGACGTCCCCCAGATTCTGAATCAGTTCGTGCAATGAGTTTGCCAAGTTGCAGGTGATGTGCTGTGGCACAGCGAGCCTTTGCCACGGGCGCCCATGTGGTTCTGCACCCGCGCGCCTTCGAGGATTCAACTTCAGCGAATGCGGCCGGCTGATTCCGTCACATCGCGATTCAAATGACAAGGCTCCCGACCAGAAATGGACCGAGAGCCTTGTGTGCTGGGGCTGTAAAAATCAGTGTGGATGTTATTTGCTGATGCCTTCGATGATTTGAGGAATCTGCTCCGCCTTTTCGGATTTGGGCGCCGCTGCTTGTGCTTTTTTGAGCAATGCGACGGTGGCGGGAATATCTTCGGTTCGAAACTTGGCCAGCGCCATGCCGAAGAGAGCTTCCTGCAACGCCAGGCCGTTCAGTTTTTTGTCTTTGATGATCTTTTCGATTTTGGCATAGGCGGCGGCGGCGTCTTCGGTGGTGCCGAGGATTTCCTGAACCTGTTCTTCGATTTTCGGGGCGATCTTGATGCTTTCGTACTTGTTGAACAGGCCGGCGGATTTGTCGGCGTCCAACTTCATGATCTGCGCGATTTCATCTTTGTACGTCGCCATGAGAAGCGTTGCGGAGATCGGCACGGCATCGAGCGCGGCGTCCAGTGCTTTGGCCTTTTCAAGGCCGGTCGCTTCGCCTGCTTTCTTCAGTTGCGCGTCACGCGCGGCACGCAGTTTTGTTTTCTCTGTCAACTTTTTGGTGTATTGCTCCGGCGTTTCGCCACCGTAGCCGGACCACTGGGCGTACGGTCGGCCTTTCGCGTCGGCGAGGATGATTGTGGGAAACGCCGCCACGCGGTATTGCTCGGCCATTTCGTTGTTCTGTGCGATCACCGCTGCGGTCTGGCGCGATTTGTCACGCGGATAGTCCAACTTCACCAGCACAAACGCCTTGGGTGCTTCAGCCTGAAAGTGAGCGCTGTCGAACACGCGCGATTTGAGCATCTTGCAAGGCGGGCACCAGTCGGAACCGGTGAACTCCAACAGCAAATCCTTCGTGCCTTCCGTAGCCGATTTCTTGGCAGCGGCGACGTCTTCGGTCCAGCCTTTGGGCACCGCTTGCACGGCAATACTGAAAACGCCGATCAACAAACACGTGGCAACAGTGTGAAATTTCGTCAAAAGCATGTTGGCTCCTTGGGTCGTGGCATGGTGGGCTGTGGGCGTGTCAGTATAGCCGTATCCGATCCTGCGCCATCAGTCCTTACGCCCGGCAACCCAAGCGGTTCAAAGAGTGAAACTCGTGCAGTCGCCCGGGTATTCCCTGCAAATGGGAAAATGTCCTCAAGTTTGATTGGACCGGTGGCGAGGGCATATCCATTCACATGGTTAAAACTTCAACAGCCCCTCCTTCTCCAACTTCCGGATCAGCAGTTGCAGGTCTTTGAGGGCGGCGTCCAGCCGCTTGGCGGACTGGTTGAGGTTGTTGAACAGGGCGGGGTCGTTGAGCAGTTTGCCGATGGTCCCGTCGCCGGTGCGGGCCTGATCAATCGTCTTGTGCAGGGCGTTGATCGACCGGGACAAGTCGTCCGCCACGGCGATGTAACGCTTGGTCAACTGGTCGAGGTTTCCGCCCGCCGAGTCGAGTACGCCGTCGAGTTTGTCGGCGCTGCGGTTGAGCTTGCCGGTCAGTTGCTTGGCGTCGTCGGCGACGCCCTTGAAACTCGCCGCGACTTCTTTGATGTCACCGCTGGCGTCACGAACATTCGCCATTGTCGTGTGGACATCTTTTTTGAGTTGCTCGTCATTGATCCAATCCTGCACGCCGGCCAGCAGGTCTTTCATTTCGGCCAGCCGCGTGTCGGCGCGGGCGATCACCGTGGCGATGTTCGCCGCCGCCTTGCCCTGGTCGACGTCGTTCGGCGTGCGCGCCGCGGTCAGGTCCTTGATGTTGCGGCCGACCTCCGTCCACTCCGCGCTCAACTTTTCAAAATGACCGACGAGCACGTTGATCTTTTCGCTCGGCCCGGCGAGCGCCGACTGCATCTGCTCGGCCAGTTGCCCGGTCAGGCTGGCGACCGAACCTTTGATTTCCGCCGTCCCGTCCCGCGCGATCGCTTCGTGCGGCGTGTTGGGGTTAAGGTGGGAAATGTCCAGCGACAACGCCGGGCTCCCGCCGATCAACGCCTGTTCAACCGTGGCTTTGACGCCGACGGGAATGCGAAACTCATGCCGCACCAGCGCTTCGATCACCACGCCTTTGCTCGCCGGTTCATCCAACCGCACGGACAACACCCGGCCGACGTCGATACCGCTGAGCTTCACGCGGCTGCCTTCGGTCACCCCACCGGCGCGCGGCATGCGCACGTTGACGTTGTAACCCTTTTCGAGGAAGTCCGGCACGTAACCGAACAGCATCATCAACCCCATGAATCCCGCGACGCCCGCCAGCGCGGTGACGCCTACCACGATGTGTCGGCTGCGTTCGTTCATGATCGGCTCCGGTGTGTGACCAATGGGGAACTCGTGACCGCCATCATACCCGTCATGACAGGCTTTGAAATCCTTCGCGGATGCGCCGCAAATCTTCGTCGTCGGCCTTACCTTGAATGAAGTGTTGCACCTGTTCGTCTTCGAGATTGACAAATCGATCCGCAGCCTCGTCGGCGATCACCTTTCCGCTGTGCAACAACACCATGCGATCGCCAATCTTTCGGGCGCTGACCATGTCGTGCGTGACGGCAATGCTGGTCACACCCAGGTTTTCCGCGAGAGTGACGATCAACTCGTTGATCAGGTCCGCGGTGATCGGGTCGAGGCCGGTGGTGGGTTCGTCGTAAAGCATGAGTTCCGGTTCGAGGACGATGGCGCGGGCGAGGGCGACGCGTTTGCGCTGTCCCCCTGAAAGGTCGCCCGGCATCTTCCGACCGATATCCGGCAGGCCGACCATGCGCAGCACTTTTTCTGCTTGGTCTCGGCGCTCGCGTCGTTTGCGTTGGGCGTGTTCGTGCAGTGGGAATTCTACGTTTTCATAGACGGTTCGCGAGTCGAACAGCGCACCCATCTGAAATAGAAAACCAATCCGCGTGCGAATCGCCACCAGCGCCGGCTCCTTCAACTGGTCGACACGCTGATCGTGAAAATACACCTCGCCGGCGTCCGGCCGAAGCAGCCCGACGATGTGTTTGAGCAGCACACTTTTGCCCGTGCCGCTGGGGCCGAGCACGACGGTGGTTTCGCCCGCCATGAATTCCAGTGACACACCGTTCAGCACCGTGTTGGAGCCGAACGCTTTGTGCAGATTGACGACGCGCGTGAGTGGCGTTCTTGCCGCGTTTGTCCTGGTATGGCGAGATGTGGTTTCAGGTGAACTTTTCATCTGAGAAATCAACCTGATCCGTGTCGTGTGAGGTGAGTTGCATGTCAATTGCCGTGTGCCAATGGCTGCGTTTCAGTTCCGGTGTGTCATGGCTGGCTTGCCCAGCCGTGCGCTGGCTTGTTCCTCACGGCTGGGCAAGCCAGCCATGGCACGCAGTGGTGGTCAATCAACATGTGCCGTCATCGAATCAGTTCACAAACGCATCATAAATCGCGCGCATCGCAGTTTCGAATTCGTGCATGTTCACCCCCACGATGATGTTAATTTCGCTGGAACCCTGGTCAATCATTCGGATGTTTACGCCCGCGGCGCCCAAGGCATTGAACAGTTTCGCCGCCATACCCGGTGTGCGCGCCATGCCGCGGCCGACCGTCGCGATCAACGCCATGTCCGGGTAGAGATCAATGGTGTCCGGTTCGCACTCCGCCTTGATCGCTTCGATGATTTTTTCTTCATTGCCGTTGAGTTGATCATCTTCGACAACCACGCTCATCGTGTCGATGCCGGACGGCATGTGTTCAAAGCTGACACCGTTGGCTTCGAGCACACCAAGCACGCGTCGGCCGAATCCGACCTCGGCGTTCATCAGCGCCTTGCTCAACGCGATGACGGTGAAATCCTTGCGACCGGCGATACCTGTGATCGTGCCTTGGTGCGCGATCGGCGCCGCGTCCGGCAGAATCATTGTGCCTGGATCGTCAGGTAGATTCGTGTTGCGAATGTTTACCGGAATGGACGCCTGCCGCACAGGAAAAATCGCCTCGTCGTGCAACACCGACGCGCCCATGTACGCAAGCTCACGCAGTTCCTTATAGGTGACCGAATCGATTGGTTTGGGACGATCAATGACGCGCGGATCCGCCATCAGCAGGCCGGACACGTCCGTCCAGTTCTCGTACACATCGGCGTTGACCCCCGCAGCGACGATCGCGCCGGTGATGTCCGATCCGCCCCGTGAGAACGTGCGAATCTCTCCGTCCGGACCACTGCCATAAAACCCCGGTATCACTGCGCGGTCGACCTCGGCCAGTCGCGCACGGGTCGCCTCGTGCGTCTGGTCGCGCAGCAGTCGTCCATGCTTGTCGAATTGAACGATCTCCGCGGCATCGATGAATGCATAACCGAGCACTGCCGCGATGATCGGACCATTGAGAAACTCACCGCGGCTGGCTGCATATTCCTTCGACGCGCCGCCGGCGAGGTCCGCTTTCGTCTTCGCCAACTGCGGCGATAGGTCAAGATCAATGCCCAAGTCAGTAATGATCTGGTTGTATCGCTGTTCGATCAGCGCGAACACTTCATCGAACGGCAGATCATTGCGGGCGTGCTCGTGGCAAAGGTAAAAAAGATCGGTGATCTTCTGGTCCTTGGGATCGCGCTTGCCCGGCGCGGACGCCACGATGTATCGCCGTTCGTCATCCGCTTCAACGATCGCTTTGACCTTGGCGATCTGGTTGGTGTCCGCAAGGGACGTGCCGCCGAATTTACAGACTTTGACGCCCATGATGGATGCGTGCTTTCAAGGGTTCGGGTGCAAAACAGTGGGTCGGGTAATGTAACCGAATTAATCGGCCCAGGTCGCCTCGGCCGGCAGGGCGGCGAAGGTCCAGAATCACCAGCGACGGTGTGGAAGTGTCCTAATATCAAACCCAGCCAAACCACCATTCAAGAACACACAGGATAAGCATGATCGTAATTAAGGCGCCGGTAACCCAGCCCCCACCTCTGAAGACCATCCAGAAAAAGATGATCGGGGCGGCGACGGCAATGACCATCGCGACGATCGGCTTGCCCCACCATTTGTCCTCGATCCGGTGAAGACAACCAACAAAGCCATTCTGATTACGCATCTTCCTCTCCCTCTTCTTCGGGCGACTCTTCAGTCGGATCCCACGTCGGCTTCCAGAACAGGAAGTGCATCAACTCGTCCCACAGCCGCTTCGTTACCACGGCCACCAGGCCGAAGAACGCGAGGGATATCCCGAGAGTTGCGACGATGGACTGCTGCGCGAAGTTTTCCGCTTGTCGATCGTGGACGGCGACGCCGGCCGCTACTGCGATGATCATCCATACTGCCCAAAATATGCCGCTGGCCATGGCAAGCCTCCAGTGAAAAGGGTTGGCGAGTCCGATGGACTCCCCGTGTTCCTGGCTTACCACAGCCATTGCACCGAAGAATCCACCGGCCACACCAACCCGATTGGGAGGCGCAGCCACGGCGTCAGCCCTTGGTGCGATGGCCCGCCTAATGGCGGGACGTGGTAATTCGGAACACAGGGCCGACCTGCAAGCAGGTCGTCAGATTGTCTACTCAATCATATCAGCCTTGTTTTCTCGCAAGGGAAGTATTTAAGCCTAGCAGATTCGCCAACCCGGCTGGGCATCAGGCTGGAGCAAGAACGAAACAATGGACGGCGCCGTGATGCCGAATCGGAACAGGTAGGCTAACAAATGCGGATTAAATCGGACATGACGCGCAAATTTTTTAAGCTAACAAAAAACACGGAACATGCTTTCAAATAACCACTTAGGAAGTAATTTACCCTGTTCTGTTAAGGTCGATTGCGCGGACGGCCTTGCAATATGCCGCACTTCGTGCAATAATCTTTCATTCCTCGCTACAGGAGCATATGAAATGTCTGATGCAATCCCTAAGGCAATCTCTGAATTGCAGGATCAGGTGCGCGCGCTCGAAGAAGAGGCGTCTCAGGTAAAGGTGACTATCAACCTGCTTTGCAAGAGGGCAGGCCTGGATCCCATCTATGCGGACACTGGAGGATCGGACGCTGACGTGTCATCCATTCGTGCTGACACTTTCTACGGTCAAGCGCTGAACACTGCCGTCCGGGAGTATCTCTCGATGCGTCGCAACGCAAGCCTTGGTCCAGCCACTGTCCGGGAGATTTACGATGCCCTGATGACGGGTGGGTACCAGTTCAATGCGAAGAACGACGACAACGCCATGCGAAGTCTGCGAATCGCGCTTAGCAAGAGCACCCACACGTTTCACCGTCTGCCGAATGGGTCATATGGCTTGCTTTCCTGGTATCCAGCTGCAAAGGCTGAAAAACCAACAAAGTCTAGCGATGTAAATGACACAGGAAATCCAGAAGATGCGCCCACAAATGAAAACGAGGCAGACCCGTCATGACGGCCCTGCCTCACGCCCGGACCTCGCTACAGGAACAGGGCGAAAAGAATGTGGCAAGGGGTAGTACATAGACCACGGATGGTCTTTGGCCCCTAGCCCGCCTCTTCAACACGGAGGCTTTGTATGAGCCCCGAAGAGGCCTATTGGCGATGGCGGCGACGCCATCTGGTGACGATCAAGCACGATGCCCGCTGATCGCACCATTTTGTCAAGGGCATTTAACCCTTAACTGCCGGAAGCGGGTGGTGCAACACCCGCTTCCCGGCTTTATCGACACATTCTAGTAAGAACCGCTGCAAAATCCAACCGTCTTGTACGTGCTGGGCAAGACAAAACCCGTAGCCGTTGGAGCGGCCACGGGTTTCAACACCTAGGCGGGTGTGCCCAGATGCATCGCAATCACATCATAGCACGCCGGCCGCTATCGGAAAGGCCGGTTGCCATGAATCGTTTGTCGTTCGATCGCCAGGCATTGTGTCTGCGCCTACTTCTGGAAGGAATGTCTCTACGTGGCGCGAGCAGGATCACGGGTCATCACGTCGATACCATCATGCGGCTCAGCGTTCGCGCCGGGCAGCGATGCCTGTTGCACCATGATGCCCACGTCCGCAACCTGAAACTCAAGCACATCCAAGTCGACGAAATGTGGTGCTGGTGCTACATGAAGCAAAAGCAGATCCCGGACCAGATGGATGACGCCCAGATCGGGGACCAGTGGCTTTACTTCGCGATCGATCAGGACTCCAAGTTGATTGTCAGCTACCTCGTGGGCAAGCGGACGGACCATAACGCCGAGCGGTTCATGCTAGACCTGTCCCGCCGTATCCACATCCCTGATCTCTTTGACGAATCGCCCGATCGACCCATGATTTCATCCGACGGTCACCGGCCCTACGTCGACGCTCACGACACCGCATTCGCCGGCGCGGTTCGCCTCGGGCAACTGATCAAAGCCTCACACAAGGACGATCCGACGTGCTACAACATCGACGACCCCAAAGACGGGATCAGTCGCCAGATGGTCGTCGGGGACACCGGTGAAGATGAGATATGCACGTCCCACGTCGAGCGGTTCAATGCGACGGTCAGGAATTTGACGAAGCGGTGTGCGCGTCGAACCTTCGCTTTCAGCAAGAAGCTGGACAACCTGCGAGCCGCCGTTTCGCTGTTCGTCGCGTATTACAATTACTGCTGGATTCCGCGTACGATGAGTGTCACGCCGGCGGTGGAAGCTGGATTGACGCGGCAGGTTTGGTCGACTCAGGACTTGTTGAACGCCGTTGACCTTGAGAACTCAGATTAGGACACCACCGACGGTGTGCGTTCCTCGACATCGGCAATCGTTTGTCTATACTGTCCGTCTGCCCATGGGTGAAGCAACGTCGCGGGCGTGGCGGAACTGGCAGACGCGCATGGTTGAGGGCCATGTGGGGTAAAACCCGTGGAGGTTCGAGTCCTCTCGCCCGCATTCCAACGAGACAAAGCGGCCCGAAAAGGCCGCTTTTTTCTTGCGAGATTTGAAGGCTTGATTGCTTTTTTCATTCGACCACCAGATCAGCATTCAGCCGCACCGCCTGGGCGAGATTGAAGTAGTTCGGCGATGTTTTCTTGACCGTCTCGTGAATTTCCTGAAACTGTTGCGGCGTGCCGTCGCCCTTGATTTTCACGCTGTAGTGCAGTTGGTCGTAACCGGGTTTGACTTGGTCATCCAGCGCAAACAGGCCGCGCAGATCAATGTCACCCTGTGTCTGAATCTCCAGTGATTCGATGGCGATACCCTGCAGCGACGCCAGCGCGACATAGGTGACCGCCATGCAGGCATTCACGGCGCCGAGCAGGTATTCCTGCGGGTTCGCGTGTGTGTTCGTGCCGCCAATTTCGTGCGGTTCGTCCACGGTGAACTTGAAGCTACGGTCGACCTGCTTGTCGCCGATCTTGAAACCCGCGACTTCCGTCTCCGTGATGCAACCACCCTGCCATCGCGTCGTCACATCCCAATGCGTTTGCCCCTCTTTCGGGTCCGCGGCGACGGTGTCAATCAGCGCCTGCACAGCTTTCGGGTTGATGCCGTTCAGTTCCGTGGTCTGCCCATCCGTCGGTGTGATTGTGGCGGTTGTCATGGTGTTGCTCCTTTACAGTGAATCGTTCCAACGTTCGTGAGCCTCACGCTGCGGCCCACAAGTGATGTCGGAAGATTAGAGTCACCGCTCTGCCACGAACAGAGTACTCGAGGTACACCCCCGGTTGACTTGAGGTCAACCCCCCGCGAGGGAATAATGCGGGCATGACAGGCTCCGGCCCATTCAAGTCGGTCGTGAAGTTGTTCGGCGCACCCGAAGTGGCGAAACAGGGACGCGAACGTCTGGTCGATGTTGCGATTGACCTTTTTTACACGCATGGTTTCAACGCCGTCGGCCTTGATCAGGTTCTGGCGACTGCCGGGGTGACCAAGACCACGTTCTATAAACACTTCGAGTGCAAAGACGAACTGATCGTCGCGGCTGTCGAGAAGCACGACCAGTGGGAACGACGCGCCTGGAGCGACGAATTGGCGCGACGCGGCGAAGGTGATCCAATTAAAACCCTGCTGGCCATTTTCGATGTCCTCGATCATTGGTTCAACGATGAAGCGTTCGGTGGCTGTCTGTTCATCAACACCGCGGCGGAGTTCCCCAACCCGCAGGATCCGGTGCACCAGGCGGCCGCGAAACACAAACGCCACACGCGCGACGATGTCTGCGAATTGGCCAAGCAGGGTGGAGCGGCGAAACCTGACGAGTTCGCTGACCGGTTTCAGGTGCTGGTCGAAGGCACATTGATCCTGCGGCAGGTGCACGGCCGTGACGATGCCGCCGCCATCGCAAGGCCCATGGCCCAGACATTAATCGATTCATATTTTCCCACTTCGTGATCGGGCAAGGAATTCCTTGCGGCGATTCATCACGCCGTCATTTTTTAAACATCGCATGATTCCGATCCCCGCGCGACAACAGGTACGCCATCAGGTCCAGCACTTCGTCTTCTTTCAGCACGGTGAGCAAGCCCGTCGGCATCATCGACGTGGTGGAAGGCTTGATCGATTCCACTTCGCCGGTCTTCACATGCACGATCTGTTTAGGGTCGAGCATATTCGGGTTCACGCGGTAAGTGTCGCCCGTGAGGTTCACGATGCGGCCGTACACCACGTCGCCGTCTTTCAATCGGATCTGCACCGCTTCGTACTGATCTGAAATCGTCTTGCTCGGTTCAATGATCGACTCCAGCAAATCCTTCACGTTGAATCGTCCGGACAAGCCGGTCAGGTCCGGTCCGACCGCGCCGCCTTGATCGTCAAAGCGATGACAGGCGAAACACCCGACCGCGCCGAACAGCTTGCGGCCGCGCTGAAAGTCCCGGCCTTGCAAACCCTTCTCCACGACGGGCACCAACTCCTTCACCGTGTAGTTCTTCACAAACTGCCGGCCTTTTAGCCCCGCGAACGGCGAGACCTCCGTCGCCTTCGGTTTGGCGTCGAGTACCTTCTTCAACGCGGTTTTCTCTTTCGCCGTCAACGCCGCCACCGCGTCCGTTTTGATGTAATCCATGAACTTCCCGAAGCTCATACCCCCGGCGTACGCGTTGCCGCGCTCGTTGAACCAGGTGAAGTAGCGCTTGCGCAGCGGAATCGTCCAGCCGCTGCGCAGAAAACGTAATGCCTTGGCGTAGGCGATTTGTTCTTCCTGTGTGGGAGCATCTTCAAGTAATTGGACACCCTTCTTCGCGGCGTCGGGTGTTTGCAGATAGACCAGCAGTTGAATCAATTCAACGTCCAGTCTCGAATCTCCCGTAGGGAAGACCGGATTGAACTTTGCGATGACCGCATCGCGTTTCGACTTCAGCGGTTTACCGAATCGAATGAACGCCATGCTGTAAACGCGCACGAGATCCAGCTTCTGACGATCACTGAGTTTTTGCCAGTCGTGTTTGCCCAATGAGTTGAGGATGAAGCCTTGCTCCCTGTGTTCCGGTCGTTCTTTTTCGGATTCATCGGCAAACGTCGGGACGGGCGTATCAAGTTCGATATTCTTTCCGCCTTGTTTCTTGTTGGGCCGCTCGTGTTTGCGAATGTACGCAAGTAGCCCCTGAATGGACGAGTCGGTTTTTGTGTCGTTGAATGCGGGGTAGCGCAAACCACTTTTGTGCTGGTGTTCAACGGCGATCCGCGCTGCATAGCGAATGGCGCGGTCGCTGTGATTCATGAACTTCCATGCGTCAACAAGAATCTTCTGGCCGCCGTCATCCGTTGCGCTCCAGTGCAAGGCTTCGAGTTTGCGCCGCGTCTGATGCAGCGCGTTCAGCGGCGCCGCCTCGGCCGAATTCGTCGACTCACTGCCCGTATACGTCACGCGATACAAACCCGACTGCACCCGCCGCCCGCCGATCGCGAAATACATTGCCTGGTCGGCCGGGTTGATCACAATGTCGGTCAACGGCAGCGGCACGCCGGTGATGAATTCCTCTTTCTCAGCTTTGTACGAAGCGCCGTCCTGCTCCATGTGTACCGCGTACATCTTGCCGTAGGACCAGTCGCAGATGAACAAAGCGTTTTGATACTTCGCGGGAAACTTTGCGCCGTAGCCGAACGTCACACCGGTCGGCGAGCCGGGGCCGATGTCGATCACCGAGCCGACGCTGTCCGGGTAATACGCGGGCCACTTGCCGCCGCCGTTGCGCCATCCGAACTCCGCGCCGCTGACCACGTGGTTCACGCGCGTCGGCCGATACCAGGGCGTGTTCATGTCCCACTCCATGTCGGCG
>JANQKH010000653.1 GCA_028281215.1 Phycisphaeraceae bacterium
GTGGGTAAAAACCTGACGGGACAGTGGTCCACGATGCCCGACTCCACGTTCTGGCCGGAACTTACCGGTGCCATTCACTACGCGTTGAATATCCGTGCCAAGGGCTTGGCTTACTACGCGCGCGTGCTCGCTTTTGAATTGACCGGCGATGCCGCGGAACTCGGCCAAGCCATCGTCTGGTTCGTTGAACCATTGACCGGCGGCAACACCTCCCGTCACGTGATTGAGCGGATTCTTACTCACCCGGCTGAGCGCATGCACTTGTTCGAGTCCATGCGTTGGTACCTCGACCAAATGAAGTCGAGTTCGCTGTCGCCGCGCAAGTTTTTCCGGCAGGTCACTTCGACGGGTTACAACGGTGACAATGCTGACAACCAGCTGGGCCGCGCCATCGGCATTCTTGATTCAGTCGTCTCGGGTTGAGTGGAGATTGGCAATGCGTGAAAAAGATCCCGCACTTCTCACCGTTGGTGAAGACGTTTACTAGATTGCCAGTGACCTTGCCGTCAATCAATCGTGAAGTCGAAACGGCAATGTCAGCAAAGCCCAGATGGCGAAGACCGGCAGCAGAAAAATGGGAAGACAGCGCATGGTCAACTCCTTGTGTATGGGCGGCATCACCCGCCTGAGTGAATCTTACGATTTGTGCGACAGGATTCCGGAAGATGTTGCCTGACAAGCGTTTATTAACCGTTTGCTCAACGATTTCAAAACGATCCCGAACAGTTGAGCCACCTCAATCCCGATTTGCAGGCATGGATGCCGTCCGGCAAGCCCGGCGGTGAACTACCGCTCGATGGCGGAACAGTTCTATAATGGGTGTTCACGCGCCGTCGATTCCGGTGCGAAGGAGTTCACGATGCGTCGAATGACGGGATTCATGGTTTTGATGGTTGCGGCCGCTGGTTTAACGGGCCGATGGACTGCCGAGGCGAACGCTGCGGACTTCACATTGCCGGATCAGGTGATGTTCAACCGCGACATTCGCCCCATTCTTTCGGACAAGTGTTTCACCTGCCATGGCCCGGATGAGAGCACGCGCGAAGCGAAGTTGCGGTTGGATGTGAAGGCGGCGGCGTTCGCCGATCGCGACGGTGTACCCGCACTCGTCGCAGGTGAGCCGGGATTCAGTGAGCTGTACCTTCGGATCACCTCGGATGACAAGAAAGAGCGCATGCCGCCGGCGAAGCTTGCCAAGCAGTTGACCCCACGCGAAATCGCGCTGATCAAGAAGTGGATTCAGCAAGGCGCCAAGTGGCAGGGGCACTGGGCCTACATTCCACCCAAACGACCCGCGACGCCGAACGTGAAGCACAAAGGGTGGGTGGCGAATCCGATCGACGCTTTTCTTCTGGCGCGTATGGAACGACAAGGCGCCGCGCCGTCCAAGCCAGCCGATCGTCGAACGTTGCTGCGTCGCCTGAGTTTCGACCTGATCGGATTACCGCCAACCAGCGAGGAAGTTGAGCGGTTCGTCAACGACAAGTCGCCGAACGCATACGAAAAGGTGGTTGATCGCCTGCTGGCTTCAAAGCACTATGGCGAGCGAATGGCGGTGTATTGGTTGGACTTGGTGCGCTACGCCGACTCGATCGGTTACCACAGTGATACGCCGCGCGAAGTATGGATGTACCGCGACTACGTGATCAAAGCATTCAACGAGAATTACCGGTACGACCGCTTCACACGCGAGCAGGTTGCCGGTGACCTGTTGCCCAATGCTACCAATGAACAGAAGATCGCGTCGGGTTACAACCGCCTGCTGCAAACCACGGAGGAAGGTGGCGCGCAGGCCAAGGAATACATGGCCAAGTACGCCGCCGACAGGGTGCGCAGCATTGGCGACGTGTGGATGAGCACGTCCACCGGTTGTGCCGAGTGCCATGACCACAAGTACGACCCGTTCACACAGAAAGACTTTTACAGTCTCGCCGCTTTTTTTGCGGACGTGAATGAGCCCGGCGTTGGCAAGCGTCAACACACCGCGATTCCCACGCCGCAGTTTGAGGAGAAACTCAAAGCGTTCGACGCTCAGATTGCGTCGGTGGAAAAAGAGTTGGTCGAAGCTTCGAAAAACCTCACCGCTGATCAGGCGAAATGGGAAGCGGACCTCCTTCAAAAACTCGCCAAGAACGACAATACCGATTTCACCTGGTTGGATGACCAAACCGTTCCGAACGGCCAGAAGAATGGTGCGTTCAACTACATCACCAAGGAACAGGGGCCCGTGTTCAGCGGCGCGCAATCTCGCAAACAATCGTCGGGCGGGAACGTGCAGCACTTTGTGATCAACGCCAAGAATACGCTGAAAATCGAAGAAGGCAGCACGCTGTTCACGTACATCTACCTTGATCCGAAGAACCCGCCGCAGCAGATCATGTTGCAGTTCAACGACGGATCATGGGAACACCGTGCCTGGTGGGGTCAGGATAAGATTCCCTACGGCCGCATCGGTTCTGATGCGGCGAATCATCGCAACAAGGGCGCGCTGCCCGAAAAGGGCAAGTGGGTTCGCCTGGAAGTGTCGCCAAAGGAAGTCGGCCTCAAACCAGGCAGCCAACTCAACGGCATTGCCTTCACCCAATGGGGCGGCACGGCTTATTGGGACAAGGCAGGCCTGAATCGCAACGGTATCGACCTGCCTCAGCACTTGGTCAAGGTGCTTCAGACGCCGAGCGAAAAGCGGAATAAGAAAGATGCCGATGCGCTGGCCAAACATTTTGCTTCACAGTCGCCCAAGCTCAAGCCTTTGCAGGCGCGCATCGCTTCATTGAAGAAGCAGAAGGCGGACACCGCCAAACGTGCGCCGAAGACGTTGATCACCTTGACCATGAAACCCCGCACGATGCGCATTCTCCCGCGCGGCAACTGGCTGGACGATTCGGGTAAAGTTGTTGATCCGACGACGCCGGAATCGCTTTTGCCGCTCGGTGTGAAAGACCGCCGCGCCAGTCGCTTGGACCTGGCCAATTGGTTGATGCGCAAGGAACATCCCCTTGTCGCACGCACGCTTGTCAATCGGTTATGGAAACTCTATTTCGGTTACGGCATCGCGCGGACTGTCATCGATTTCGGCGGACAGGGCGAGTGGCCGACGCATCCTGAATTGTTGGACTGGCTTGCCGTCGAATTCGTAGACTCCGGCTGGGACGTCAAACACATGGTCAAACTGATCGTGATGTCCAACGCCTACCAACAATCGTCCGTGCCGAGCGAAGCGCTGGCGAAAGCCGATCCGTACAACAGGTTATACGCGCGGCAAAGTCGATTCCGCATCGGCGCGGAGTTTGTCCGTGACAACGCCCTGGCGCTTAGCGGTTTGCTCAGTACGGAGATCGGCGGTCCGAGCGTCAAACCCTACCAGCCCGCCGGTTACTGGCAGCACATGAACTTCCCCCGCCGATCATGGAAGAAGGACAGCGGCAGTGCGATTTACCGACGCGGTCTTTACATGCATTGGCAGCGGTCGTTTCTGCATCCAAGTCTGTTGGCGTTTGATGCGCCGACCCGCGAGGAGTGCACGGCTGAGCGTCCCCGCTCCAACATTCCACAACAAGCGCTGGTGCTGCTCAACGACCCGACCTACGTTGAAGCGGCGCGCGTGTTTGCCACGTCGGTGCATGATACGGCCGGTAAAGATGTGCGAGCAGGCATTGTCTTCGCTTTCCGGAAGACATTGCAGCGGAAGCCGAACGAACCTGAAATCCACATTCTCAAATCACTCTATGAACGCAATCACAAAAAGTACGAAGCCGACCCCGCCGCCGCGACAGCGCTGATGGGTGTGGGGGATTGGCCCGCACCGGATAAACAGAAACACGTAGGCGTCGCCGCGTGGATGTCCGTTACACGCACGGTCATGAATCTTCACGAAACCATCACCCGACAATGACGTGACGCGATCGTTGCAAGGCCTCGCTAATCGTTCCATGAAAACCCAAGGATGAGCCATGAATCCTTTTGATCGCCTCAAGAGCCAAGTGAATCGTCGTACCTTTCTGCGCAACAGCTCAGTTGGAAGTGTCGGCGCGCTCGGTCTCGCTTCGTTGATGCAGCCGGCGCTGTTCGCTGCTGAAAAGTCATCACGCCCGAAGGTCGAATCCTGGCCGGGTGTGGTCAAGCCGTTGCATACCAAACAGAAAGCCAAACGGGTTATTTTTCTCTGCATGGCGGGCGGCCCTTCGCATCTTGAAACGCTTGATTACAAACCCAAACTCGCGGAGATGAACGGCAAGCCGATGCCGGAGTCGTTCACCAAGGGCCAACCCATCGCGCAACTTCAAGGGAAGAAACTCACTTGCTTGGGTCCGCAACTCAAATTCAAGAAGCATGGCAAGAGCGGGCAGATGATCAGTGAAGCGCTGCCGCATCTTGGTTCCATCGCAGACGACATCTGCATCGTACGGTCGTTGCGCACCAACGCGATCAACCACGATCCCGCGCACACGTTCATGAACACCGGCACGACCATCTCCGGTCGTCCGTCCATGGGTTCATGGTTGTGGTATGGCCTGGGCGCGGACAC
>JANQKH010000657.1 GCA_028281215.1 Phycisphaeraceae bacterium
TTTTTCCACAGCGATGAAGCCATTTCAGGCGGCGATGACTACTTCGGCATCTCCGACGGTGCCGGCGGAGGCGACTTCGGCGGTGATACACCGCCCATCAACGTCAAAAACTACATCGGTGCCAACGGCAATTTCCTCACCGGCCAGGATCTTGACGGCGACGGCACGAACCCCAGCGTCATCGAATGGACCGGCATCGACATCTCCGGCGCCACCAACCTGCAATTCAGTGGCGCCTTCGCTGAGTTCTTCGATAACCCCGGCGACATCGATCAAGCCAACGATTCGATCCTGGTTGAAGTCCAAATTGATGGCGGCGGATTCCAAAGTGTGCTGGCGTTTGAAGGCGCTGACTTTTCAAACACGACCTTCAACGGCATTTTCCGCGAAGACACCGACTTTGACGGTGAAGGTGACGGTGTCACACTCAACAACGAGTTCTCGACCTTTATCAGGGATATTGGTGCGACGGGCAACCTGCTCGATCTTCGCCTGACGGTGAACCTGAACGCCGGCGATGAAGACTTCGGAGCTGACAGTTTCATGATCCTCGGCGAACGTGCCGGCGGCAACAACGGTGATGCCGTGCCCGAACCGACCACGCTTGCTTTGCTTGGCTTCGGCGGCCTGATCCTCACGCGACGCCGACGTGCGGCTACGTGATTGGCATCACGGCATGACAACTTCAAAACCCTACCAAGCACGGCTGATTCGTCAGCCGTGTTTTCATTGACGGAGACTCGCGGGACGGGTTTTCACTGTCCGAACATATCCTTGAGCACATCATCACCGGGATACGGATGGCCGCGATGCTGCGTGAACGCTTCGGCATACTCAACGCCGATCTGCTTGCCGCGCATGGCGTTCTGCCGTTTCATTGATTCGATGTATTCATCCATGCCGTGATGCGCGCGCAGCCATTCGCGCTGGGATTCATGACAGGCAAGCAGGTCCGCTTTGCGATCGATATCGCTGCTGATGTCGATTACCGTCGGCGGCGAAACGGGGTTGCCGTACGGGTCCGTTCCGCCGAGCGGATCGCAATAGTAAAGATAGGGCACGCCGGAGCCTTCCTTGAGCGGCACGTCCGACGTGTTGGGCGCCCCGAAACCGAAGCTCGCTGCGCGGCAGATGAGCGAGGTCATCTCGTGGTCCATCATGTAGTCCTTGGGCGCATGGGTGAACACCAGCGTTGGCGCGACGCGACGGAATAGATCGACCGCCTTCTGCAGCGTCGGTTTGTCGTAGCATACGTAGATATCTCGCTCGTCCAGGCAGTGGTATTCGCCGAGCAACATCTGCGCGGACTTGCGGTTTTCATTGGTGCGCACGGCACTGATTTCCCACCGCGTACGATCCATTGTGCCGCAATCGCCCGGCGTCATGGACGCGATATGAATCTCCCAACCGGCGTCCGCGAGTTTGCACAACGTGCCGCCGCAAAGGAACTCGGCGTCGTCGGGATGGGCGAGCAGCGTGAGGACGGTTTGGTTGTCGGGCATGGTCTGTCTCGGAAGAATGGCAGCGGATGAACGCAGTTGAATACGGATGTTGTAGGCGGGTGAAATGATAGTTGAATTGCATTGCGATCGAATGGGAACAGAGTGATGGGTGCGCTATACGGTTATTTCACCGGCACCAGCCGCACACCCCGCAGGTCCATCAGTTCGCCATTGACTTTTCCCGCCGCGCGAAGGGTGATGCGTTGAGCGCCGGCGGCGAGTTGCAATCTGCCGACTTTGCGCTGTTCGTACCGGTCCTGCGAACCGGTCGATTGAACCTCCCCTTGCAGTCGATCCACTTCGCTGATCTGGTTCAAGGCGGCGAGCATGAAGGTGTTGCCCTGCCATGCGTTCTCGGCCGCGTAGTCGAACCACACGTCGTATTCGCCGGCCGCCGCACCGTCGATCTGCCAGACGAGGTAGTCATCGGCGCTGATCCAGTTGCCGATGTTGTTATCTTGCTTCTCATAGTTCACGGTCGTCCCGAACGCTTCGAGGTTGCGGCAGGTGAGCACGATCGAACCGTTGCCGGCGGGTTTGTAGATACGCGGTTTGATCGGCAGCGCGCGCGGCGGCTGACTGCGATGTTGCACGTAGGCGATCACGTCCGCGAGCGCCTGTTTGCTTTCGCCCGGTGTGTCTTCACCCAGCTTGCTCAATTCTTTTTCGAGGCCTTCGGGCATGAGTGACAGGTTGGTGCTGCGCAGTGAGAACACATCTTTGCGGAGGATGACATGTTTGTCGCCGTTGGGGCCGACGATGGTGAGCGAGCCGCCGGTTTCGCTGACGAGCATGCCGGTGAACGTGTCGCCCTGTTCGGTTTCGCAGACATAGTTGATGTACCGCGAGTCGACGGCCGCGTTCGGATCGAGAATGTGCTTGAGCAGGTAGCCGGTCGAGCGATCGGTCAGCGAACTGAGGTCCGGGGCAACGCCTTGGCCTTCGCCGGCGAGGCGATGGCATGCGGCGCAGGCTTTGGTGAAGAGTGTGCGGCCGCGCGCGGTGTCGCCTTGCAACTTGGCGACGTCGGCGAACTGTTCGACGAGTTTGCCGCGATCGGTTTGCCGGTCGCCAAGCAGTTTCTTGGCGCGGTCGCGAACGGCGGGCGATTTGTGCGTAACCAAGCGTTGCCGGGCGGAAGTGTCGATTTCGACGGGTTGGACTGTGCCGGCTTTGACAGCGTCAAGAAGGATTGTGATGCGCGACGTGCGCTGCAAAAACAAGGCGACGATGCGCGAACGCAACGTGGGTGTGAACGATTTCCAACGGTCGGCGTTGAGCAACATCGACCGGATGGCTTCGTCGCCTTGCCGGGTAATCGCATTCACCGCCACGCGTTGCAACGCGGTTGACGCATCTGGCTTCAACAGGTCTGCGATCAAGCGTGATTCGCTGTCACGGGTGGCATGCAGTCGGCCGAACAGGCGCAACGCCTCGGCCTGCTCCTTGGGCGACATAGCATTGAAGTTCCGGTGATCGGTGATCCACGTCACCATCGCTTGCACCTTCGACGCGCCGGACCACTGCGCATTGCCCGGCAGCGCTGCCAGCGTTTGTAGCGTCTGTCCGCGCCGCGCCATCGCGTCCAGCAACGCGGCGACGATCGAACACTGTTTGGCCGAGTAACCCATTTCTCCCCGGTTTGCGGCGCGATCGATCGTCGCCAGCAGCAGCACATGTTTCTTTTCGGCCACAACCATGGTGGCCAGCGATTCGATGATGTCGGACGGCGGGTCGTGTGTTTTGAGCAATGTGTTTGTCAGCGGCGCCAGGTGAGGCCGCGCTGAACTCATGACCGCCGCTTGCACGTATGGGTCCGCCTTGCTCGCCAGCATGATGCGACTGAGCAGCGCGCCGGCCTTGGGCGCGTCGTGTTCCCCAAGCGAAAAAGCAAGCTGCATGCGCTGTTTGCGATCGCGCGGCAACGTCGTCGTCGACAGGGCTTCCAGCGATCCGCTCAATCGAATCTGATGATCAAACACATCCGGGTTGGAACGATTAAGAATCGGCTTCAGATCGCCCGGCTCCAATTCTTTCATCGCGTCCAACACACACATGGCGTGCAGCCGACCCAGATCAGATTTGCCCGGCTTGCCCTCGATCAATAAATCCGTGAACAGATAGCGATTCCTTTGAATACGAAGCTTGCGATCGAGCATGGCTTTCTCAAACCATTTGATTTTCTTTTCGACCGCAGCCGTCTGCGGCACGGTGAAGTTGAGATGCTTATCCCTGAACACAAGCAATGCATGAAGGTTGTCCCGCCACAGCAACGCCATGCTCGCCAAGTCACGCACGTAGCCGTTGCGATCGGCGAGCAGCGGAATGAGTTCGTCCTCCTTCATGCGATCCAGTTGAATCGACAACGCTGGTCGACCCGGCATCACACCAGGTCCGACATGTCGCTTGGTGGTCGCGCGGCGAAACTCGTCCGGTTTGGTCGGCAACCGGTCCGTCGCCACGTTCGCCTTGCGATACACCCGAAAAATCCGCCCGCGGTCCTTGCCGTGCCGCAGCGCGAACAGGTCGTGCACTTCCTTCGGCGCCCATTGAGCGTGCTCGATCACTGCGCGGTACATGTCGGCAATCCAGATCGTCCCGTCCGGTGCGGTGCGGACCATTGCGGGGCGGAACCAGTTGTCACTCGACGTGAGCCATTCCCGTTGCGCTTCGCTTTTGGCGCGCACGGCTTTGAACGTCACGCCTTCAGGCAACAGCACGCGTCGCGTGACCAGGTTGTGGACTGGTTCGCAGACAAACGCGTTGTGGTAATAGCTGTCACGGATCGCATCGAGCAGTGTGTCGCGATAGATGTGCAGGCCGCACGCGCTGGTGAAACGACCGGCCATGTATGGTGCATGAAAACGTTCAACCCGCTGCCCCTGTGCGAACAACGGCGGGTTGCGCGGCGTGACCAGACTGATCACCGGATCCGGATATTTCACGTGCGGGTTGCGGCGAAGGTAGTGATCGGGCAATACGTACTGGCGGATCAGGTCGCTGTTGTTGCAGCCGAACCAGTTGCCGTAGTCGTCGCGCACCCGGCCGAACTGCGACGGGCCTGTCGCGTGTTCGAGTTCACCTGTGTCGGGGCGGATACGCACGTCACGGTTGCGAATGTCAATCACCTTGCCGGTCTTCATCGATTTCACTTTGCCATGCGACAATCCGTTCGCACAGTAAATCCAATTGTCGAGTCCCCACCGCAGGCCATTGATGCGCAGTTGCGGGTTGCCTTCATGAAAGCCGGTGTAGAGCACCTCGCGTTTGTCCGCCTTGAAGTTGTCATCGTTCGGCGTGTTGTCGGCCGCGAAAAGAATGTCTGGCGCGGCGGTGATGAGCACGCCGTTCCGCCAGGGCAACACACCATTCGGGTAGTTGAGGTCATCCAAGAAGACGTGGCGTTTGTCGTATCGGCCGTCGTGGTTGCTGTCGGTGAGATAGACGACCCGTCCGTGCGGTTTCTTGTCGCTCTTGTCATTCGCCGGCAGGTGGTTGTAGTCCGCCATCTCGACGACCCAAAGTTTTCCATCCGGCCCCCACGCGAACGCTACCGGATCCAACACCAACGGCTCTGCGGCGACCAGTTCGATCACAAATCCTTCAGGCAGTTCGAATGTTTTAATCGCATCATGCGGATTCGGCGCGCCAGGTTTCATGCGGTCGACTTCGGCCTGCGCGATTACCCCGAAGCCCAACAGCCCAATCAGGATCAAACATTGCAATGTCCGCATGTCGACCTCCATGCCATGGAAGACTGCATTATCGAGGTTCCACCCGGTTTGACCAAAACATGGATATGGCAACGAAAAACGAGGCAGTCGGCATGCTCATCGACATGTGCATGCTCGCTGCCCCGCTCGGTAAATGATTCAGTTGTCAGTCAGTGGATCAGAATGACAGCACGAGCGAGAATGTCCAGCGGTAGCCGAACAGATCATTCGCATCGGTGATTGGTGCTTCGTAGGCGGCGCGGAGTCCGACACCTTTCCATGGCCGCAACTCGCCGCCAATGCCGTAGGTGATCACACTTTCACTGGCGTCACCGCCGAGGTTCGCCACGTCCACGCCTGAGAACGGCAGCGCGACGGCGCCTTCATCGATGACGTGATAGCCGTTGAATTCCACCACCGGACTGAACCACTCACAAATGTAATAGTCCGCGTGCAAATGCCAGCTCAAATGGTCCGAGTTGCCGAGAGCCTGGCCCTTGTCCGCAGCGATGAAGTAATTCAACGTGCCGCCCAAGTGCAGGCGATCAAAGCCTTTGTTCACCGAGGCCCAGAGGCGCCATTCGTCGTCGTCCTGCAACACCTGATTGTCACCGATTGAAAGTTCGTAACCAGCGCCGATCGAGACATGGAGTTGATTTTCCCAGTCCTGAATCACGTTGAATTTCAAACCTGCCGCCACATCCATCCAACCTTCGGCATCCACCGCGCCTGAATCAAAGTCTGCGTAGCCGTCCTTGTATGCCACGAGTTGAAGGCGATCGGTCAGCGCGAGTCGCGCCTGAAGGGCGCCGACTTTTGCATTGCCGCCGGCGATGGCGTTTACGGTTGGAAAATCGTGATACAGGAACCACGCGCGGATGTCGGTGGTGATGAATGAGTCTTCGTGAAAGTATGGCGCCGTGATGGGATGCACAAAACGATGTTCATCCGGCACGGCGGCGGCTGCTTCGTTCGGATTGCCGAACAGAACAAAATTGGCGTGTTGGCCAAAAGAATCAGCGCCTTGGCAGGTGAGGACGGCGAGAACGATCAGAATGATGGTGCGTGGCATGGCAACTCCCTTGAATATCTAGTTTGTTTTCCCTTGGTCGCCGGCTTGGCGTTCAAGCCTTGGACGGCCGGGTTGACAACCGCGTACAACAAAAGAGTATTTTATCTTTTAATGTCTGCCATGGGTGATTCCCCCATATGAAAACGATCATCATCCCATGTAATCCCGTTCGTCAACCGTGCCGCTTCCTGTTTCAAGGTTCACCACCAGATAGCGCAACGCATCGCACGCGTGATCATGCCCATCCTTCACGGGTGATTCGCTGCGCGGCTTGTCCGGGTCGAAGTGGTAGCCGGCGAGTGAACGAATCAGGTGTTCGCAGTGCGGCGCGATGCGCAGGGTGCCTTGTTCCAAGCGTCGGCGGACGCGCTTGATCCCTTCGATGACGGAACTGCGCTTGGCGCGAATGCGATAGCCGCGCCGGCGAAGCAGATCAATCTCACTGCGACCGGTCTGACTGCTGCGCTGCCCGCCCGCCGGGTCGACGCCCAGCCACGCCGGCTTCGGCCAACCCTGCCGTTCGATGTGCACGAGGTTCTGATCCAACGTCAGCCCCTCTTCCACATGCTCGTCGACAATCTCAATGATCTGATGGTGCACGTTGTTGGGGTCGCGGCCGTCGATGAACTCACCCGGCTTGAGTCGCGCCCACAACATGACCAACGGATTGCGAATGCCGAAGTCCATGCCCCCGACCAACTGGTGCGACGGATCGTCCTGCCGCGAGCCTGATTCGATCAGCACTTGACGCAACGGGCGTTCTTCCGGCCACACCTGGCTAATACTTTTCACCGACGCCACCAGTTCCTGCTTCAGTTGACCGGGGCCGACCGGCATCACGTGCTTGCCGCCGGGTGCGGGATCGAACATGGCGTACACACTGTCACTGGTCGTCGGCCGACGGCACATCATCTCGGCAGACCAGGTTGCATCGTCCGTGCGTTGCCGTTGGGCGATCAGGTCATCAATGTGCATGAAACCGTCGGCAAACTTCGCCCTGCCCTGACAATCGTTCCACAACAGGCATTGTTCACAGTCGCGCTGCGGCGGGCACTTTTCAATCACATCGAGCGCGCACCAGCGAAGCAACTTTGCGCTGTCATGCTTGCCTTCGGAGCCCTGCCGGGCATGTTCGATCACTTCACCCATCAGACCGAACGGGCGGTGGTAGGTAGACGTGACGTCGATCGCGCCTTGCACGAACGTCTCGCCGCACTGTTTCGACCGCGTGACCATCTGCACAGCCTGCCAGACCTGCCGGTCGAACAGATCAACTTCATCGCAGCGAATCTTCTGCACACGCTGTCCGCGCACGCTCCGCGGTGATTGCGTCAACACCGTCGCGACCGAACCGTTGACCAGTTCAATGCGTCGTTGCGTGGGATCGCCGGCCAGTACACCGCGAAACGCCGGCCGATCGAACAGCGAACGGAGATAGCCGTACATGCGGCTGGACTGTTCAAAGCTACCGCCGAGAATACAGATTTCAATGCCGGGTTTGAACACCAAATCGAGCAGGGTTGCGACTGCCCCGAGCATCGTTTTACCCCCGCCTCGATTCGCCCACACCACCACGTCGCCCGCAGCCGGTTCGAGAAACGAATGCGCCAGATAGTCGAACGGCGCGTCGTTGCCTTTGACCAGCGCCTTTCTCGGCATGCGCAAGTCGAGCATGACCTCGACAAAGCGATGCAGTTGCGCCGCCGTGCGTGGGCGAAGCTTCGTGAGCATGTTCAAGCGATGGGTGCGGGCATGCCGCTGGGCTTGTCGCGTGGTGCCACTCATTTTGTCTCCTCGTCACAGTCATCGTTCGGCAAGCGCAGGTCGACGCCGTATAAAGCTTGCGGCGAAGGAATGACGTCATCGTCGGATACTTGGTGGGGTTCAGCTTCCGCTCGCTTGAGTTCAAGCTTCAACAGATCAACTGACGCCCGCCGGGCCGTCTCTGACGATGCGGTTTCATCGCTGGCGATCTTCACCAATCGGCTCACCGCCACGCCACGGTAGCGGCTCAGCGTCAAATGCGTTTGCAAGTCTGCCAGCTTGCACAGGCTGACCATGCATCGCACGTTGTGTGGATCTTCGATCCATTGCATGAGCATGGTTTCGTTCATGCCGTGCTCATTCCCCAGTGCCAGCACATCCAGCCGACCCGAAATCAAATCAGACAGAAAACGCTTTGAAATCTGAACCAGAGCGGTGTCGTCAGACATGGATTGCCTCCAGTGAAAACAACGAAGGTGAAGGTTGGGCGTCGGCTTTGATCATTCGCCGGTCGTGTCGTGGCGTTGCACGAGTGACATGAGCGCTTGCTCGCGGTTGTCATCGATCGATGTAAGCACGCGCATCAGCTGCTTGCGCTGCGGCGGTAACAGAAAGAAGTGGACGGCAGACGGTATTTCGTCGAGCGGCGTCATCGACAGCGGCGCCGGCGGGGGATCGCGCAGCGACATCAGTTCCCGCATCGCAGCAGCGCCTTCCGGCAACAGCGAGGCGAATTCGTCCGCCAACGGTTGGGCGCGGTCGAAAAGTGCGTCGAGCAGATCCGCGCGCTTGTGCGGATCGTCCTTGCCTTCCAAACGGTTCAACGTCGCCAGCAAAAGCAACGCCTCTTCGTCGTTCACTTCCCATACGTCACATCGCGCGGCGGGATGACCCAGTGCGGACAACGCCGCCACCCGGTGATGACCATCCAGAATCTGATGGCCGCCCCGCGCCCGCAGGGATTCGTCAGGGTGCGGCCGCACAATGATCGGCGGATAGTTGCCCGTTCGCGCCAAGTGATGTTTGAGCTTATTGAACAGCTCAGTCGGCATCGCGTTACTGTTCAGTGGATGCGCATGCAGTTGCGTAATCGGCAGTTTTTTCGCAGTCATCACGCGTGTTCACCTTTCTCCGCGCGGTTGCGGTTGTCGTGGATGAAATAGACCGGTTCGCAAATCAAAGAACGCTGCGCCGCTTCGAGCATCCCATTTAAGGGCGTGTCCAAGACCTGCCGATTTGTGGTGCGATGCCATCGCTGCAACTCGCGCATCAACCACGCTTGATGATTGGCGGGCAGTTCGCGAATGCGTTGTAGGGTCAAGTTGACCGACGCCAGCGTGACCTCATTGATGGACAACGTGCGAAATACCGCACGCAGCCGGGCGTTGTGGCGGTGCGGCGGTCGGAGATGGGCCGACATACCCGCCTGCACAAAGAATGGATGCACGCGTCCCATCGCAGCAAAGGCTTCGGTGAACGGTGTCGTCGAGGACGCCAGCGCCGCGCGAACCAGACGACGCGCTAGGCCCAGCCCACGAAACTGCGGATGGACTATCACACGGCTGATCGTGCGGAACTCCCGGTTGATCATCGCTGCCCGCGTCCGCGAATTCTTGACCTGGCTGTAACGTTGTGACAGAACTGCATCACGCATGCGGCCTGCCAAAGGCGGCATTGATTCGACCAGCACCGCCACGCACATCGACTCAACCATACGTGTGGGAAACGCCGGCGCGATCGACGTCGCATGTGTGTGACGGATCGAAAACACCCGCGTCATCGTTGCCGGCTTATGATCGCGATAGTGGAACGGCTGAAGCGAACGGTAGTCGGCCACGGATCCAGCCACGACTGGTAGTGCATTCAAACCATCGTCGCCGGGCATCGCGAGAAATCGTGCGGCAAGGGGTGTCATGCCGACCTCCGATGATGAATGTGAAGATCCGCGCCGATCGGCTTTTCAATCAACGTGTTGGGATTAAGCGACTCAAGCAGATCATCATGTGTAGTGGCGACGACTGCGGCGACGCTGCGCGGGCAACGGTCCACCCACTTGCGCAAGTGCCGTGCGATGACTTTCGCGGTCACGCGATCGAGCGCTGCGCCAAACTCGTCCGCGAGGAGAACATGCAGGCCGCCGCCGTCGGCGCGTTCAATGAGCGCCATCGCATGAGCCAGCGCGGCGCGGTATCGCTGCCCGTCGGACAATTCGTTCGGTCGGCGAAGCCAGGTGAACGCATCGCCGAGCCCGGACAGGTTCAACCAGCGCAGCGCATCGGCCAGACGGGCATCGCTGTTACCGGTGCTCGACATCGCGCAGAAACTGTCGATCAACGGTTGGTCCGGCAACGCGGCGAGCGAGGCGAAGTCCGTCACCGTGACTTGCTTTTGATTCGTTGCCGCTTCGGACACACAGCGCAAGAGTGACGACTTGCCGCTGCCGCTGGGGCCGGTGACGAACGTGACCGACCGCCGCGCGAGTGTAATCGCGGTGTGCGGCAGGATGGT
>JANQKH010000671.1 GCA_028281215.1 Phycisphaeraceae bacterium
CATCGACTGGAAAGCACGACCTGCGTGGACGTTAACATTCGTCGTCGCCGTCGCGGCCCTTCAAATCAATTCGGCGAATGCCGCCGACCTTCAATCCACGCAACAACGCCTGCTCACCGGCCAATACGAACTGTGCATCACCGACTGCGAACGCGCCATCGAAGACGGTGAATTCTCCGAGCGATGGCGGCTTATGCTCGTCAAGGCGCTGATGAAGGTCGGCGACTACCCCAAAGCGAAAACTGTGCTCGAAACTGCGATGGCACGGTACTCCAGCAGTATTCGTTTGCGCGTACTTGGCCACGAGGTGTATCGCCGCAACGGTGATGAACTTCGCGCCGAGTTGATGTTGCAACAGATCAACCAACTCGTCTCCGCCCGGCCGTGGTGGTACACCGATGCCGTCGACCTCGTCGCGCAAGGACAAACCGCGCTGCTGCTTGAAGCCGACCCGCGGCAGGTGTTGGAGATTTTGTACGACCGCGCGCTTAAGGATGACCCCAACGAGCGCGAGGTCTATCTCGCCACTGGCCAGTTGGCACTGGACAAGTACGACTACGCCGAGGCCGCCAAAACGTATGAAGCCGCGGTTAAACGCTTCCCCAACGACGCGGATCTGTGGTTCGGCCTGGCGATGGCGTTCGCACCGTCTGACGGGCAAAAGACCACTGCCGCCTTGGAACGCGTGTTCGCGCTGAATCCCAAACACATCGACGCCCTTCTCGCACGGGTCGATCACTTGATCGACGGTGAATTTCACACCGAAGCGGAACAGGTCATCAGCGAAGTCCTGGCGATCAATCCCGCGCACGCCGAGGCATGGTCATACGCGGCCGTACTCGCACATTTGAACAACGACGCCGAAGGTGAAACACACTGCCGCCAGCGCGCGACACAGTTCTGGAAGAAAAACCCGCACGTCGATCATCTCATCGGCATGAAGTTGTCGCAAAAATACCGCTTCGCCGAGGGCGCAGCTTTGCAGCGCGCTGCCTTGAAAATCAACCCCGATTACATGCCTGCCAAAATGCAGCTCGGACAGGACCTGCTGCGCCTCGGACAGGTCGGCGAAGGCTGGAAACTCGTCAATGAAGTACTCGAAAAAGACGGCTTCAACGTGGTCGCGTACAACCTCACCACACTCCACGATCGCATGGCCAAGTTCAAAGCGATCGAAAACGAACACTTCATCATCCGCATGGAAGCGCGCGAAGCCGACATCTACGGCCACGAAGTATTGGCATTGCTCAACGAGGCGCGCACGGTCCTCACGAAGAAATACGGCATGAAACTCGACGGCCGCGTGACCGTCGAAATCTTCCCCAACCAGTCCGATTTCGCCATTCGCACCTTCGGCATGCCGGGCGGCGCGGGATACTTGGGTGTCTGCTTCGGCAATGTCATCACTGCGAACAGTCCCGCAGCGATGGGCGCCAACAAGAGCAACTGGAAAGCGGTGCTCTGGCACGAATTCTGCCACGTGGTGACGTTGCAGGCAACGCGCAACCGCATGCCGCGCTGGCTCAGTGAAGGCATCAGCGTGTACGAAGAAAAGCAAGCCAACGGTGTGTGGGGGCAGGCGATGAATCCCACCTACCGCAGCATGATTCTCAACGGTGAACTGACGCCAGTCGGCAAACTCAGCGCCGCGTTCCTTCGCGCTAAAAGCGCGCTGCACGTGCAGTTCGCTTACTACCAGTCGTCGCTCGTAGTCGAATACCTCACAAAAAAATCCGGGCTCGAAGCGATGCAGAAAGTGCTTGCCGACCTGCACAAAGGCGTCTTCATCAACCAGGCATTAGAAAACCACATCGCACCGATGGAGGTAATTGAAGCGGAATTCGAAGCCTTCGCACGCGAACGCGCGAAACACCTCGCGCCGGATGCGGTGTTCGATGATCTGCCCGAAGGCCTCGCGCGCAAACCGGACGAATTGGCGCAGTTTGTCAAGGAAAATCCCAATCACTTCCGCGCACTGTTGCAACACGCGGCAATTCTCATCACACAGGAAAAATACAACCAGGCCAAGGGGCCGCTGCAACACGCAATCAAGATTTATCCCACGTATGCGGGCGATGACAGTGCGTACGTGCTGCTCGCGCTGGTCCATCGCAAGTTGAACGAAACGACAGACGAACGCCGATTGCTTGAACGGCAGGCGGGCATGTCGGCTGACGATGTCGACACGTTCCTGCGATTAATGCAACTTGATGCGCAGGACAAGAACTGGAAATCACTGGCGGTCAATGCCGAACGCGTGTTGGCAGTGAATCCGTTGATCCCACAACCGTACCGTCATCTGGCGGAGGCGGCCGAGTACCTCAAAGATCACCCGCGAGCGATCCGCGCATACCGCACCCTGCTTCAGATGGACCCGGCCGACCCGGCGCACCTGCACTATCGGCTCGCGTTCAACCTGCATGCCGTGGGCGATGCCGGCGCCAAACGTCACGTGTTGGAAGCCATCAACGAAGCCCCGCGATTTCGCAATGCGCATAAACTGTTGTTGAAGATACGAGCAGAGCAATCAAACAATAAGGCTGCAAACTGAACTTAGCTGCGTCGCAAGCGAATTAGCCAAATAGAGCAGCGAATCATTGATGCCGTATAGCTTTTGGAGACCATAACATGACACAAAAAAAAGTGCTCCAACTCTCCATCGCGTTTTGCTTGATCGCCGTCACCGTCGTCACCGTTATTGCCCAGCGCGGCTTTCGCAATCAGCAGTCGCGCCAACTCAATGCCCGCGATTACGACCGCTCCGGCGTGCCCGATTGGGAAGTCGACCCGAAGTTCGTCGACGACACCTTCACCTTCGTCCGCATCCGCTACCACGACTGGGGCGGCCGATCGCAATGGGCAACCGATTATCCAGACAGCGACTTGAACTTCTCCTACCGCTTGCAGGAGTTGACCTCGATGAAGGTCAACCCCAACCCGATCGTGCTGGACATCACCGACCCAAAGCTGTTCGACTACCCGTTCATTTACATGATTGAGCCCGGCCGACTGACGTTCCTTGAAGAAGAAATGAAAGCGCTGCGACGCTACCTGCTCAACGGCGGATTCCTGATGGTGGACGACTTCTGGGGCGATGCCGAGTGGGAGAACTTCGAGTTCGAAATGAAACGGCTGTTCCCGAATCGTGAGATTGTCGACCTGCCGTTGGAGCATCCGGTGTTTCACTCGGTGTACGACCTGAAAGAAAAACCGCAGGTGCCAAGCATCGGGCAGGCGCACCAAGGTCGACCGTTCGGCATCACGTGGGAGCGAGGCGAGGAAGGCAGAGAGGTGCACTACCGCGGTATTTTCGATGACAAAGGCCGCATGATGGTCTTCATCGGCCACAACACCGACCTCGGCGACGGCTGGGAACGCGAAGGCGAAGACGAATGGTACTTCAAAGAATTCTCAGAGAAGAAGGCTTATCCGATGGGCATCAATGTGGTGTTTTATGCGATGACGCATTGAGATTGGAATGAACCGCAGCCAACAATTGAGGAACAACTTTGAGCACACTGCAAACTGACACCTATGAAGCCGAGCGGCAGGCGGTTGAACAACTTCGTGCCGCGCGAGGACAAATCCTCGACGAACTACGCAAAGTGATCATCGGGCAGGACACTGTCATTGAACAGTTGCTCTACTGCCTGTTTGCCGGTGGACATTGCCTGTTGACCGGACCGCCGGGCCTCGCGAAAACGCTGCTCGTGCGCAGTATTTCGCAGATCTTTGATCTTCAGTTCTCGCGTATTCAGTTCACACCTGACCTGATGCCGGCCGACATTACCGGCACGGAGATTCTCGAAGAGTCGCAGGACGGACATCGTGAAATGGTGTTTGTACGCGGGCCGATCTTCGCCAACGTGATCCTGGCCGACGAAATCAACCGCACCCCGCCCAAGACACAGGCGGCGCTACTTGAAGCGATGCAGGAACATCAGGTTACCGCAGCGGGCGTGCGGCACAAACTGGACGAACCGTTTTTCGTGCTCGCCACGCAGAACCCGATCGAAATGGAAGGCACGTATCCGCTGCCCGAGGCGCAGCTCGACCGCTTCATGTTCAACGTGAAGATCGATTACCTGCCGGAAGACGATGAAGTGGCTGTGGTCACGGCGACGACATCTCGGACACCGGAACCGATCCGGCCGATGTTTGATGGCGACACGGTTCAACGTTTTCACGATGTGGTGCGCAAGGTGCCGATCGCGGAAGAGATTGTGCGCTTTGCCGTGCAAATCGCCGCGGCGAGTCGGCCTCACCAGGCGAATTCGCTTGACTATGTGAACGACTGGGTCAGTTGGGGTGCGGGTCTGCGCGCAGGACAATTCCTCGTGCTCGGCGCCAAAGCCCGCGCATTGCTGCACGGCCGAGCGCACGTCTCCGCCGACGATGTCCGTGCCGTCGCCCACCCCGCCCTGCGCCACCGCGTACTGCTCAACTACCGTGCCGAAGCACAAGGCGTCACCATCGAACAACTGATCGACAAACTGATCGAAAGCACGGCGGAACCGATCGTGTCACAGTGAGGGAAATAGCCACAGATAAACACAAATGATTGACAAGGAAACCAAGAATACAGGAATTGGATTTGGCGATTTCATGATTTCGTGATCTGGCGAAATGCGGTTCAAAGCACCTGCTCAAATCGCCGAATAAATTGCCTGAGATTTTCTATCTTTTTTATCTGTGCACATCTGTGGCAAATTCAAAAATTGAAAAAAGACATGTCCGACCAAGCCTACCAACCCACTGCTGAGATGATCGATCCACAGACGCTGATGCGGATCAAGTCGCTGGAATTGCGCGCTCGCACGATCGTGGAAGGATTCTGGTCCGGATTGCATCGCTCGCCGTACCATGGGTTCAGTGTGGAGTTCACTGAGTATCGTCAATACACCGAAGGCGATGATCCACGCTACATCGATTGGAAACTCTACGCTCGCACCGACCGTGCGTACGTCAAGCGATTTGAGGATGAGACGAATCTTCGTTGTCACTTGCTGGTCGACAACAGCCAGTCCATGGGCTTCGGCAGTCTGGGTTACACGAAAGAGCAATACGCCTCGACGCTCGCGGCCACGCTGGGTTATTTCATGTCAACGCAGCGCGATGCCGTGGGACTGGTCACCTTTGACGAACAGATGCGCGAGTACGTGCCGGCGAAGTTCAGGCCCGGGCACCTGCGACGGCTGATGGTCGCACTGGAACGCCCGGTCGAAGGCGCGTCGACCAACCTGACCGAACCGATCCGCCGTATCGCCGACCTGGTCACCAAGCGCGGCCTGTTCGTGTTTATCTCCGACCTGCTCGCGCCGCTCGAAGGGCTCGAGCAACACTTGGGTTACTTGCGTAGCCGCGGGCATGAAGTGTTCGTGTTCCACCTGCTCGACCCGGCGGAGTTAAACCTCGACTTCGACGCGCCGGCCATGTTCCACGACATCGAATCGGGCAAGGATCTGTACGTGGACCCGCAAGTCATTCGCGGCAAGTATGTCGAGCGCATGGGGGCGCACATCGCGGAGGTGGAAGCGTCGTGCGAGAAACTCGGCGCGGAATACACGCGGTTCACCACGGACCAACCGTTGGAATTGGCGCTGTTTGATTTTCTGTGCAGTCGCATGCATTTGAAACGCGCGGTGATGCGGAGGCAGACGATGCGCGCGGGGAAATGAGCGAAGCAAGCGTTCGAGAGCAGGAAAGCAGGAGAGCCATCATGCGGGAGAATGTCTATTGACCATAACACGCGCGTTCGCCATTCTCATCGCCGCGATGATGTTCATCCTCGGTTGCGAGCCCGGCACAACTTCGACCGACCGTTCTGACCACCCCGATCGGGACGGTAGTCGCCCGGCACCACAGCTTGCACTCTCCGAGCAAATCGCCCTTATTGAGCGGGGCGAATCCACAGCGGTTCGGATTTCCCAATCAGTCACCGACGCCGACGTCGAACGCTTATCCCAACTGACCGCGATCACGCAACTGGTGCTGAACGGATCGCAAATCGGAGACGCCGGCGTGGCATCGCTCGCCGAGCTACCCAACCTTGAACTGCTCCGGATCGAGAGCCGACATGTCACCGACACCGGCCTTGTGTCAATCGGTAAGAGCAGGACATTGCGCTTTCTGATCCTGCACGATGCATCGATCACGGATCAGGGATTGCTGCATTTGAAGGCGATGTCGCAATTGGAGTCGCTTTATCTGGTCGACACGCCGATCACCGATGCGGGCGCGGCCGGGCTGATGGAACATCTGCCGCGGTTGCATATACACTGGTTGGCTGAACATCACGCCGAGCATCACTGACCCGCTCGCGCTCACTTGGAGAATATCATCATGAACCGTCGCACCCTTCTGGTCCTCAGTCTGTTCGCGGTTGTCGTTTCCCTCGGCGCAGGTGCGCTGGTCATGCTGTCGCCGGGCGAACAGATGACTGATGCCGCATCGCGCTTCCTGGCCTCGCTCAGTGACAAGCAGAAAGAAGCGGCGCTGATGGATTTCGATGACAAGCAACGCGTCGACTGGCACTTCATTCCGAAAAAGGCGCGAAAGGGTTTGAAGGTCGGCGATATGACCGACAAGCAACGCCGTGCCGCGTTCAGTTTGCTTCGGGCAGCGCTCAGTGAAACCGGGTACACCAAAGCCCGCACGGTGATGGACCTCGAAGGGCTTGTGCATGTGCTTGAAGGTGACCGCCGACGCTGGGACCGCGATCCGCTCAAGTACTACTTCACCGTGTTCGGCCAACCGGACAAGAAAAGCAAGTGGGGCTTGAGCGTCGAGGGCCATCACCTGTCACTCAACTTTGTGATTGAGAACAACGAAGTCGTTTCCCATACGCCTGCGTTTTACGGCACGAATCCGAACGTGGTGGTCATGGACGTTGGCAAAGGGCCGGCGATGAACACTTACGTGCTGGAGCGTGAGGAGATCAACGCGTTCGATCTGCTGCACGCGCTGAATGCGGACCAGAAAGCGAAGGCAATCATCGCCGCCAAATCACCGCGAGACATCCGTGACGCCGGCAGCGCGCAGGCGCCGGCGGATGAAAAGGTCGGCCTGCCCGCTTCCGAAATGAATGAGGCGCAGATGCATCGGCTGTGGTACCTGATCTGGTCGCACGCCGAGAACATGCCTAAGCCGATCGCTGAGGCGCGCATGAAGGAAATCGCCGACGCGGGCATGGAGAAAATTCATTTCGCCTGGGCCGGTGCGGACAAACCGGGCGTCGGTCACTATTACCGCGTGCAGGGGCCGACGTTCCTGATCGAGTTCTGCAACACCCAACCCGACGCCGCCGGCAATCCGGCCGCCCATCCGCATTCGGTGTGGCGCGATATGCGCGGGGATTTTGGGATCAAACGGAAGTGAGCTTTCCTGAATCCAACCGGATGCAGAGCATTGTTTGAACAGGGAATGGCGTCGCACGTCTCTATAGATGTGCCGCGCGATCCGCATTCCGCGTCAACAGGAGAACCACCCATGCGTGCTTCCACCGCTCGAGTTGCCTTCATCGTTTTGATACTGACGTTGTCCGCCGGCCTGCCGGGCACCTTGGCTCAGAACCGCGGTGACTTCACCGACCTGCCCGTTACTAAAGCCGTGCTTTTCTCGTCGGGCGTCGGTTACTTTGAACATGAAGGCATGATCGACGGCAGTGTCAACGTCCGCCTGATGTTTAAGACCGACCAAATCAACGACGTGCTCAAATCCATGGTGCTCATGGATGAAGACGGCAACGTCGCGAGTGTGACCTATGCGTCCAACGATCCGGTCGATCGCGCACTCAAGTCGTTCGGCGTGGACATCAGCGGCAATCCTTCGCTGGCCGAGTTGCTCAACCAGTTGCGCGGCGCGCAGGTCACCGTCAACAACGCCGGCGGCAAGATTCTCGGCGTCGAGTCACAGGACAAGGTGGTCGGCACGCCGCCTGCCAAAGTCACCGAGCACACACTGCGTATCTTCAGCAACGGCGGCATCCAGTCGTTCCCGATGGCGTCCATCAAGTCACTCAAACTTGAAGACCCCAAACTTCAAGGCGAACTGAACGAAGCGCTTTCATTGCTCATCGGCTCGCGCAACACTGATCGTAAACCGGTCGACATTCACTTCGTCGGCAAAGCACGCCGCAAGGTGCGCATCGGATACCTCGTGGAAAGCCCGGTCTGGAAAACGTCGTACCGGCTCGACCTGACCGACAAACCGCTGCTGCAAGGCTGGGCGATCGTGGAAAACACGTCCGACACCGACTGGGCGAAGGTGTCGCTGTCGTTGATCAGCGGCCGACCGATTTCATTCATTCAGGATCTTTATACGCCGTTGTATTTGCAACGTCCGG
>JANQKH010000676.1 GCA_028281215.1 Phycisphaeraceae bacterium
GAACCTGTGCCCGCGGCGTTGTAAAGATCATCATCTTCATATGCTGAAGTTCGGTACTGAGGTGTCCAGCCGTCGGTGAATTCAAAGATTTGCTTGCCGTCGTCAATCACGTCCGGCACAGCAGGGCCGGTACGCGACTCTACACGGACGCCATCGGCGCGCACGTAGCCGCTGGGAATGTCATCACTTAACTGAACCACGAGTTTGCCGTTTTCGATGTGGTACGTTCCGAAGCTTTCCCAATCGTGCCCGTCGTAGAAGGCATCGTCCCCGGTGATGCGTTGATTCATGTAGACCGTTGTTTCGACCGTCTGGTCATCGAAAATGGTGAATGGAGAGATCGTGGAAGAAGAACTACTTCCGGACCACCCGCCGTAAACTTCGTAATAGCCGTCCACCAAGCCATCAAATGTCCAGGTCGCAGTCTCAGTGCCCGTTCCGGCGGCGTTGTAACGATCTGCATCCTGGTAGGCTGACGATCGGTTCTGCGTGGTCCAACCTGCGGTTTCGCTATAGCCGCTGCCGCCATCGTCGATGGCGTGACTGTATTGAAGCCCCCAGTCGACACCACTGGTCGTTTGACCATCCACCACGGCAACATTTTGTGTTGGACCTGCCGGAGCGGTGTGATTCCAACCGGTTTGGACGTCGATCGCGACGTCGTAATTGCCCGCCGCGAGGCTGTTGAAGGCGAAATCACCGTTGGCATCCGTGGTGGTTGACAATTCGCCTGCATCGAGCACACCGTCCTGGTCATCGTCGAGAAAGACCGTCCAGTTCGAGATACCGACTTCACCGCTGTTCAGAGAGCCGTCCGCATTGACATCGCTGAACAATGTGCCCTGTACATTGCCGGACATCAACAGGCGCGGTTCCAGTAAATCAATCAGCGCCGGCGCATCAGCGCGGACTTTTTTGATCTGCTTGGTTTTTGCCCGCCAGGTTGAAAGACGTTCGAGAAAGGAATGCTTGATGCGCTGAGCGCGCTCGTACAGTCGAGAACTCATCGACATGCCGGTACTCCCTGAAAGGACGCATTGTGCGTTCCCCGTGGTGAAGAAGGTATCCCGATACCCTTCTGATGCGAAGCCATCATAAAAACTGATGGTTCTATGTCAAGCAATTTCCAATGAACCGATCAACCGATCATTGCATACACCCTCAACAAAGTTCAATTATGATGAAGCAATGGCAACGATTCTGATGAACTGGGAACTCGGCGGCGGATTTGGTCACATGACGCGCCTTTGTGAGGTGGGACGTCGGTTGGTCCGGCGCGGCCATCGAGTCGTAGCGGCGTTGCGCGACCTGTATCGAGCCGGGGCGGCCTTCGACGGAACGGGCATTCAACTGATGCAAGCACCGTTCAAACAACGTGCAACGGCTGGAACTTCCAAACCCATCATCAGTTACGCACACATATTGCGAAACACGGCGTTCGGCGACCTTGATGAATTACGATCATTGGCGAATGGTTGGCGCCATCTGTTTGAATTCATTCATCCGGATATACTGATCTTTGACCACAGTCCCACCGCCCTGCTGGCCGCACGCGGATTCGATGTGCCACGTGCGATTGTGGGTGACGGATTTGAGTATCCTCCAGACGTTTTCCCTCTGCCGGACATGAAACCGTGGTTAGATACAGATACTGATCGCTTGAAAGCAGATGAACTGCTGGTGCTTCACCACGCCAACACCATTCTCTCGGAATGGCAACTGCCTGTCATGGATCAGATGTCCCATCTCTATCATCCGATCAATCATGTTTTTATGTTTACGCTTGAAGCGATTGACCCATTCGGACATCAACGCGAAGTTGAGTACTTCACGGTTGTTCCAGTCACTGGGGGTGAATCACCCCATTGGCCCGACGGCAACGGCAAACGAGCGTTTGCCTACTTGAAATCATTTGAGAACTTGCCAGCACTTGTGAAAGCGTTGGATCAGTTACAAGTCCGCACGCTCATTTATGCACCTGAAGCAAACACCGACCAATCTCTCGCGGCCAATGTGACCAACGTTCGTTTTCTCTCCCGACCGGTTAACGTCAAAGAGGTTGCGGCACAATGCGATTTTGCCATACTCAACGGCACCAACGGTACGGTGGCGGAGTTTCTTCAGGCCGGCAAGCCCATGCTCAACATTCCCATCTTGTTGAACCAGTCGCTTAACGCCTTTGCCGTCGAGAAAATGGGGGCTGGTCTCGTGGCGTCACACAAACGACCAGCCGAGATGGTGGCTCGCCTGACTGACCTGATCGAATCGGACCGGTGCAGCCAAGCGGCGTCCCATTACGCAGCGCATTACACGCCCCCATCATCCAATTATGATGAGATCGCCGACCGCATGGAATCTCTCTTGTAATGCGATTGCTTCCGTTAACCCATTTTGCCTCCATCTTTCAACCGCTGATCGGGAAACGTGTCGGATTCGTGGAAGGAATCGGAAACGCAGGCGATCATTTGATCGACGCCGCAACCCGACAATTGCTCAATGCTTTCCAGATCAACTGGATACCGTTCAACATTGCAGATCCAACACAAGGCGTTGAACTAATCCTCCTATTTGGCGGCGGTAACATGGGAAGTGGTTATTTTCAATCCATACAACGACGCGATGAAATGCTCGCTACCGGGTTGCCCTGCATCGTGCTTCCTCAATCCTTTGTCAGCCCGGAGAACAAGCCTTTTCAACTGGTCTATGTCCGCGAACGAGCCAGCTTGCAATTCTGCCCTCGCGGTATCCTCGCACCGGACCTGGCCCTTGGTTACGACGACGCCTATCATGGTGATCCAGCGGACGAGCCTTTCGGCTTGTTCCTACGCGACGATTCTGAACGGGCCCTTGCCCACTGCCAAAACCGCGGCGACCCCGCCAGCATGTGTGACAGTCATCTCGATTACCTCAACCTTGCTGGACGATTTGAGGCGATCGCAACGGATCGATTGCACTTCGCCATCTGCGGATTGATACGAAAGCGACAGGTCACCCTGTTGCCAAATGCGTATCACAAGAACCGAAGCATGTGGGAGACTTGGCTGCATGATTTGGGATGTCATTGGGCTAACGATCTTCAAAGCATCGTTGAAATCTGACGGAATTCACCAATTCAAATCTTGACAGCGCCAACCACATTAACGCCGGCCGATTCGTGGGCTAGGTCGTCTTTGAAGTGGCATCCTCAAAAATGGAGCTAAGTGCTTGCCACCAAAGGGAAAGACACAATGAATATACACCGCTGAACTAAGATAATCCCAGCAAGCCAAGGAAAAACACCTCCCTCCGCTCTTTGGCTCCGTTTCCCCTTTCTGTTTTCCCCAAACTCGCTATTTCACAAGAGGTTGCTACACTTATCCGTTCCCCCGATACCAGAGCGTTTGCAGGCGATGCGGGTGCGTCGCCGCGCTTGCCGTATCGCAATCAGGCGACTGTTCATGCAGTCGCGACCCGAGGTAGTTCGCCGCGTGGCGGGCCGGGTACACCGACGCAAAGGACATTTTCTTTATGGTAGATCACAATCTCATTGCTGAACTGGAAATTGACGAGTCGCAGGCCGACCAGATGTTGGCTGAAGCCGGCATTTCCTCTGAAGAGGATTACGACCGTGTGGTCGGCGCCGAGTATCAGGATTTTCAGTCCGGCACGATCCTTCAGGGCAAGATCATCGGCCACGCCGGCGATGACTTCCTCGTCGAGATCGGCCTCATGAGTGAAGGCATTCTCGACAAGAACGAATTTGATGACGTTTCCGCCGTCGAGATCGGCGACACCGTTGAAGTGCTCCTCGAATCAATCGAAGACGAATCGGGCAGCGGCGTCGTTCAAATCTCGAAGCGCAAAGCCGACCGTATCCGCGGTTGGGAGCGCATCATCAAAGACAACGGCGAAGGCGACGAAGTCGAAGGCAAGGTCATGCGCAAGATCAAGGGCGGCCTGCTCGTCGACATCGGTGTGCCGGTCTTCCTGCCCGCCTCGCAGGTCGACATCCGCCGACCGCCGGACATCGGCGAATACATCGGCCGCACGATCAAGGCGCAAATCCTCAAGATCGACGAGCCGCGCCGCAATATTGTCATCAGTCGTCGAAAGATGATCGAAGAGGAGCGCGCCGAGAAGCGGACGAAACTGCTCGAAACGATCAAGGAAGGCGATGTCGTCAAAGGCACGGTCAAGAACATTGCTGACTTCGGCGCATTCGTCGACCTCGGCGGTCTCGACGGCCTGCTGCACATCACGGACATGTCGTGGGGCCGAATCAACCATCCTTCCGAGATGGTCAAGATCGACGATCAGATCGAGGTCAAGATCCTCAAGATCGACCACGAAAAACAGAAGATCGCCTTGGGCTTGAAGCAAAAAGAAGACAGCCCGTGGGAAGGCATCGAGCAGAAATACCCGCCCAACACGCGCATCAAGGGCGAAGTCACGAACATCGTCAGCTACGGCGCTTTCGTCAAGCTCGAAGAAGGCGTCGAAGGTCTGGTGCACATCTCTGAGATGAGTTGGACCAAGCGCATCAACCACCCGAGCGAAATCCTCAACATGGGCGACGACATCGAAGTCGTCGTGCTCGAGGTCGACAAGAACAAGCAGGAAATCAGCCTCGGCATCAAGCAGACCGAGGTCAATCCGTGGGAGTTGGTGGCGCAGAAGTACCCGCCCGGTACGGTCATCGAAGGTACCGTTCGCAACCTCGCCAGCTACGGTGCATTCGTCGAAATCGAACCCGGCATCGACGGTCTTCTGCACGTATCCGACCTTTCGTGGACGAAGAAACTGTCGCACCCGAACGAACTGCTCAAGAAAGGCGACGTCGTCAAATGCGTGGTCATGGAAGTCGACCAAGAGAAGCAGCGGGTCAGCCTATCGGTCAAGCATATGACCGCCGACCCATGGATCGAAGCGATCCCCGGCGCCTACCAACCCGGCATGATCGTCAAGGGTCACGTGACCAAGATCACCAACTTCGGCGTGTTTGTGGAACTCGAGGATGACCTCGAAGGCCTCCTGCACATTTCCGAACTGGCGGACCACAAAGTCGAAAACCCGGAAGACATCGTCAAGGCCGGCGCAGAAGTGGAAGTCAAGATCCTGCGCGTCGACACCGACGACCGCAAGATCGGCCTGTCACTCAAGCGAGCTCAATGGTCTTCGGATCAGGAAAATGCCGAGGAGACGGTTTCGACCAAGAGCCGACTCACGCCAACGACCGGCGGCTTCGGCGACCACGGCGCACTCGGCACGGACAAGATCACCTTCGGCCCAGGCGGTGTGGGTCAAACTGGCGGCGAGGAAACCCCAGCGGCAGACGCGGCACCAACTCCGGAAGCAGATGCCGCGCCATCAGACGACGCACCCGCCACCGAGGAACCCAAGTCCGACGCATGAGAAGAAACGGACACAACCTCAATCACGACACGACCTGCAGGTTCATCCTGCGGGTCGTTTTCATTGATATGACCACCTCACAACGGATGCAATGGCAACCGTGATTGGCGTTCACCAAAAAACCAACCACCCTCGCTTCAAGGTTGGAACTCCGGCAGCGCGCCTTTCTTGCTCAACTCCATCGCCTTCATGATGACCGGCAGCATCGCAAAGCCGAGTTCCTCTTTGGTCTTGGCGACCTGCATCTGGTCGAGCGATTGATTGGCGACATCGATCAGTTCGAGATACGACTGTTTGTGTTGGGCGATGAAGTCGGCGTCGATCTGATTGATGCCTTTGCGTGCTTCGGTCATGGTGGACGCCCAGTTGATGGCCAAGTCGGCAGGAATCCATTTGCCTTCAACGCGGATCATTTTGTCGTGGCCGAACGAACCATCGGACCAGGTGGTTTCCACGATGGCGGAGTCGCCGTCGAGGTTGACGAGTTTGGCTTTGGCCGACTTGATGCGTTCCATGAAATCGCCCGGCTGACCGGTCGACGCGGCGCCGACTTCCGCCAAACCGAGCAATGGCGGAATCAGTTCCTTGCTCTTGTCGGCGAGGAAGGCGCGGATGTCGAGCGTGCGCACCTTGTCGAGCGACGCCAAGTCACTGTCGGCG
>JANQKH010000733.1 GCA_028281215.1 Phycisphaeraceae bacterium
TCAATCTGGTCGCTGACACCACCCATAAACCCGGCGGTATTGTTGTTGCCGACGTCACTGACGCGGAGCAGGTGCTTGCCCGCCTGCGTCAGTTGGAAGTCATCGATCTCCGTGCCACGACTGCCAAAGTTGTTGCTGGCCGACGTGGAGTCAAGCACCGTCACTCCGTCTGGGGCGATCAATTCAACCAGCGTACCGAAACTCGCATCCGTCGGTGCAGTGACGAGAATAGACACCAGCTTGCCGACGTCCTCGGCAGCCACATCCAACTCATAGGTCACGCGGTCGCCACGAATGTCGATCAGTCCGGCGATCGCTTCGCCGAAATCGATAGGAATCGGCGCCGGGTTTCGGTCCGGCAGGAACACGGCGAAGCTGTAGTCAACCACATCGTCCGCCGCGACGGCGACTTCGCCGTCCTGCGGCTCAATGTGCACGATGTAAGTGTCGTCGGCAGGCAGTTGCACAATGTCGAGCAGATCATTGTTGTTGCCGCCACCAGCGATCACCGTACCGTCGGACGCCAGAAGTGTGAGGTCCAGCGAATTGATGCCGTTTAGCAATTGCACGGTCACGAACTGGCCGGCTGAGCCCGCGAAGCTGTATTCATCCACGTCGCCGCGCGGGTTGATCTGACCGGTGATAAAGGTGTCAAACGCCGGCAGCGCGATAGGTGTCGTGATCGGCTGATCACTTACCGCCACGGTGAACGCGGCGGTGTTGTCGTTGTTCACATCACGGACGCGAATGACATGCGTACCGGAACGATCGAACACGAAATCGTCGATCTCCACACCGCGGCTGCCGAACGAGTTGTTCGTTGCCGTTTCATCCAGCAACGTCACGCCATCCGGCGCGAACAACTGGACATGTGTGCCGAACCCACTCGTGCTCGGGCTCGACACAAGGATCGTTACCGGCCTTCCAATGTGGGACGGATCAACCTGCAAGGTGTATTCAGCAAAGTCACCAGGCACGTGCACTTCGCCCTGCAACTCATCACCAAACGTAATTACCTGCGCAACAGGATTCGGTTCGCTGACCGACAACATGTATGCGCCGCGCCGTGTGTCCGTTGATCGGATGACCACTTCGTACGTGCCGGTCTCGGCCAACGTTGTGGTGACAATCGAATCGTTTGTGCCGGCCGCCGCGCTGAACCCATTCGGCCCGAACAGTTGAATGTCCGGATTGGCCTGAAGGGATGCCACGTCAATGGTCACGACATCACCGACCGTCGCATCAAAGGTGAACGTGTCTTCATCGGCGAGGTTTTCCAACTCGCTGGTAACGAACGTGGAAAACGCAATCGGCAATGCGGCTTCCGTCGCGCGGTCAGAGATACCGACCTCAAACGTGCCGATCTTGTTGTTAAACGAGGAGACGCGGATCTTGTACGTCCCTGCACCTTGGCCTCCATTGCCAATCGATGCCGCGACGAATTCCGCGATGCCCGTGTCGAACAAGAATGTGCCGGTTGGCCCGGTCGCCAAGACGGTGTCGTCCGGACCGAGCACTTCGAGCAACGGCGTCAACGTTGCATCGCCATCCACGATAATCGAAAACGGCCGATCCAACTCCGCCGCCGCAACCTCCAACTCAAAGACACATTGATCTGACGTTGAGTTCAGCCGATCAACAAGCGACTGGCCGAAACCAATCGAGATCGGATCGGAGGCGAGCAGAAACCGTGGTTCAAGTTGTTCAAGGAACGGCTTATTTTCTCTCGAAGATAAAACGCGGGAACCGCGCGGTCTGTCGCGCCATCGGCGAAGGAATGGATTCCAATTCGGGATTCGCCAACCCCAGCCCATCCGGACCTCCCCATCCCACGATGCGTTCCTCTTAACCCCCGTAGAATAACTGAAGTCAGATGATCAACCAACAATGAATCCGGCGATCAGAGCACGGGTTCATCGAAGGTATTAATCGATAGAAAGCCATCACAACCGGATCTCAGATGCGCTCTCGCCTCACGTCACTACCAGCCAATCTCATTGTTTGTTAATACGGCGCGAGGAACACCGTAATCTTTGGTCTGCAACGACTTGGAATCGCGACCAACCCGTTGAAACCAGCAAACGGTCATCAATGACACATTTGGTTTTGCAGCGTCGATTAAACACTCTCCTACCAGTCGGAAATCAACATATTCCCCAGGCCTTACAATTCAACACATAGTTCAAATCCTGTAACAACCTTAATGAGGAGGCTCTATGTTCCGCCGCCCGTTCAATTCAGTTGCATCGTTGTTCACGCTTGTGGCCATGCTCGCCCTAGTCGGCCAGCCGTTCCTCGTTCAAGCCCAAGGCGAGGATCGACCGCCCAACGTCGTGATCATTTACTGTGACGATCTGGGGTATGGCGATCTGGCGTGTTTCGGCAGTCCGAACATTCGAACACCTTACTTGGATCGCATGGCGGCTGAAGGTCAGAAGTGGACGTCGTTTTATGTCGCTTCGCCGGTGTGTACGCCGAGCCGAGCCGCGCTGATGACCGGTCGTTATCCGGTCCGCAACGGAATGATGAGCGCCAAACGCGTCGTGCTGTTCCCCAACTCCGGCGGCGGACTGCCCGCCGATGAAATCACCTTGGCGGAACTGCTCAAGCAAAAAAACTATGCAACCGGCGCCTTCGGCAAATGGCACCTTGGCCACTTACCGAAGTACCTTCCGACCGCACAAGGTTTCGACACGTATTACGGCATCCCTTATTCCAACGACATGGACGGCACGCGCGCTGCGCGCGAGTATCACCAGCGATGCCGTTTGGAAACGAACTTTCATCCCAAGTCGGAATGGTGGAACGTGCCGTTGATCCGCGATACAAAGGTGATCGAACGCCCTGCTGATCAGCGCACGATCACGAAGCGTTACGCCGACGAAGCCATCAAGTTCATCAAACAGAACAAAGCGAAGCCGTTCTTCGTCTACCTCGCCAACAGCATGCCGCACATTCCGCTTCTGGCGTCTGATCAGTTCCGTGGCAAGAGCCCGCGCGGGTTGTACGGCGACGTGGTGGAAGAGATCGACCACCACGTTGGTCGCGTTCTTCAAACCCTTCGCGATGAAGGATTAGACAAGAACACCATCGTGATGTTCAGTTCGGACAACGGCCCGTGGTTGTCATTCAAAAGCCACGGCGGTTCGGCCGGTCCATTGCGCGCCGGCAAAGGCACGACCTTTGAAGGCGGCCAGCGTGTGGGCACGATTTTCTGGTGGCCGGGAAAAATCAAAGCCGGCTCCACCGTCACCCAAATGGGATCCACGCTCGACATGATGGCAACACTCGCATCCCTCACCGGGACGAAAGCGCCGAAGGATCGCAAACTCGACAGCTACGACCTGTCCCCCGCCCTGCTCGGTACGGGCGACAGTCCGCGAAAAGAATTCTTCTACTGGACGCGCGCCAAACTGCACGCCGTCCGATCCGGACCGTTCAAGATGCATGTGCTGCAACGTGATCCGGTCAACTACGGCCGCGAAGTGAAATTGGCCAAACCTGAACTCTATCACGTTGCGCATGATGTCTCGGAACAGTTCAACATTGCCGGTCGACATCCTGACGTCATCGAAAAATTGAACAAAATGATGGCGGATCACCAAGCGGACATAGATCCATTCCCCGATCAGTTGATCATTCCGTTGAAGAAGTGAGCGTTTCGCATGAACCGTGGCCCCCTGCTTTACGGATCCGTGGGTTTGTAGGGTTTCACATGCTTTGGGGCCAGGGCGCGCATTTCCGCGAGTTTAGCTTTGTGCTTAGGTGAAGCGGCGAGGTTGGCCCACTCGTGGCGGTCGGTTGGAATGTGATACAACTCTTCACCGCCATCGGCATAGTGAATGTACCGCCAGTCCTCCGTGCTGATCGCATAATTGTTCGGCCGATGCAGATGGGTCAGCGCGACGTGCACCCAATCTGATTCGGGATCTTTCAACAGCGGTAACAGACTGGGGCCATCGTTGTCCATCTTGCTCGGCAAACCACACACATCGGTCAAAGTTGGAAACAGGCTGCGCAGATTGACCGGCTTCGCACACACACCGCCGGGCTTCGTGCCGCCGCGCAGGCCCGGCATGTTCTGGGGAACACGAATCACCAACGGCACACGGGTGCAAACACGCCAGCCTGTGAATTTTTGCCAGTGTTCCTTTTCACCGAGATGCCAACCGTGATCACTCCACAACACCACGATGGTGTTGTCACGATACGGGCTTTTGTCCAGAGTATCGACCACGCGACCCACCATCGCATCCGCAAAAGCGATGCTCGCCAGGTATGCCTGCACGCCCTGCTTCCACTGGCCATGTTTGCGGATATGTGCGAGGTAGCGATTGCGACCGAAGCGCTGACCCGCGGGGGGTACGTCGTCCAGATCATCCGCTTTGAGGCCGGGCGGCATTTGAACCTGATCCAAAGGAAACAGATCGAAGTATTTTTTGGGAACGAACCACGGCTCGTGCGGGCGATAGATACCACACGCGAGAAAGAATGGCTTGTCGTGTTTTCGTTGGAGTTGCCCACTAACCCATTGGGCGACTCGCACATCGCCGCCGAATTTTTCATCGCTGACATCAAATGCCGCCCAATCAGTTTCGACGTACTGCCATTTGCCGGCGCGGGGCAGATTCTTCGGCCGCTTGCCCCAAGGGATGTGCGGCGGAAATGGATTCTCCGATTCCTTTTTAGGGTAGTACAGATCCCACGATCGCGCATCGATGAAGTAATGCAACATCTTCCCGGAGCCACCGGCCCAGTAACCGTGCCGGGCAAAGTAGCGCGGCAGCAGTTCAGCATTCGGTAACAACTTGCGCATTTTCTGATTGTTGGCGTACAGCCCCGACCGATGCGGCGCGATGCCGGTGAAGATCGCCGTGCGAGACGGATTGCATGCCGGCGCATCGCAATGTGCATTAGTAAACAACATACCGCTATCGGCTAGACGATCGATATTCGGGGTTCTGGCCTGCGGATGCCCGCCGAGACAACCCACCCAGTCATTCAGATCGTCCAACGAAATGAACAAAACGTTGGGCTTGCGCGAGGTGGGTTGGTCCGCCACCGCCGCCGCACACAACATCGCGCCGATGACAAACACCCATGGGAATACAAATACTCGACTTCTGAACACCAAATTAAATGACATGAATTCTCCGAATCACCGGCAAAGCACCGCGGCACAACAGCTACGCAAGGATCGGCTTGACAACTCGGCCGTGCACATCAGTCAGTCGGAAATGCCGGCCTTGATATTTGAACGTCAGACGCTCATGATCAATTCCCATCAGGTGCATAATGGTGGCTTGCAGATCATGCACGTGCACACCGTCGTGTGCGACGTTGACGCTGTAGTCGTCTGTTTCGCCATATGACATACCGGGCTTGATACCGCCGCCCGTCATCCAGTAAGTGAAGCAACTGGGATGGTGATCGCGACCGTAACTCTTCTTCGTCAGGTTACCCTGCGAATAAATGGTTCGGCCGAATTCGCCGCCCCAGATAACTAATGTGTCGTCAAGCATGCCGCGTGCTTTGAGGTCTTTGATCAACCCGACGGTGGCCTGATCGGTATCGCGACATTGGGCGCGGATCGCTTTCGGCAGATTACCGTGCTGGTCCCAGCCCTGATGGTAGAGTTGAATGAACCGCACACCGCGCTCGGCAAGCCGTCGCGCGAGAAGACAGTTGTAGGCATACCGGCCGGGCTTGGTCGCTTCGGGACCGTAGAGGTCGAGAATATGCTTCGGCTCCGTAGACAGATCAACCAATTCCGGTACGGACATCTGCATGCGATACGCCAGTTCATACTGCGCAATCCGCGTTTGAATTGCCGCGTCTCCGGTCGTTTCATAACGCTTGGCGTTCAACTGGTTGACCGCATCGATCATTTGGCGGCGAAGGTCACGGCTGACGCCGGGCGGGTCCGCGATATCGAGCACCGGCTGGCCCTGATTGCGAAACTTCACACCCTGATACTTTGCCGGCAGAAAGCCGCTGCCCCACAATCGATCGTAAATTGGCTGCCCCTGCTTTCCCGTTCCACGAGAACTCATGGCGACAAAACCGGGCAGGTTCTTGCTGAATGAACCAAGGCCGTAGGTCAACCACGCGCCCATACTTGGTCGACCGGGCAGTTGCGATCCTGTTTGGAAGAACGTGATCGCCGGATCGTGGTTGATCGCTTCGGTGTACATCGACTTCACAAAACAAACGTCGTCGGCAATGCTCGCCAAGTTCGGCATTAACTCGCTGATCCACGCACCGCTTTGGCCGTGGCGATCAAACTTGAACACACTCGGCGCGGTCGCAAACTTGGTCTGAGCCGAGGTCATCGTCGTCTTGCGCTCATCGGGATAGATCGACTTGGGCACTTCCTGTCCGAATCGTTTTTGCAAGTCAGGTTTGTGATCAAACAGATCCATCTGCGCCGGTCCGCCGGACTGGAACAGATAAATGATGCGTTTGGCTTTCGGAGCAAAGTGCGGCAACCCTACCTGCCCGCCAATGGTGTTGCGCGACGAATCCCCTTCGTCCGCACGCGCGTTGGGGTTTAACAACGACCCCAACGCCACCGCGCCGATTCCGGCGCTGGTGCGACCAAAGAAATGCCGACGGTTGATCCGCAAACCTTGTTCGAGCATCGGGTTCATGGCTATTCCTTGGTAATCGTCTCGTCGAGATTGAGAATGGTGGAAGCGACCATCGTCATCGCCGCCGCTTTGCCGGGATTCAAAGTTTTATCACGGGCCTTTTCGCCCACGCTCAGCAACTTCAAGGCTTCGGCGCTCCCACGTTCACCTACGAATTGCGCTGCATACAGACGATGTGCGTCTTCGAGCAATCGCAACTCGGCAGGGCGCGGCTTGCGGCCGTTGGTCAGGCGGAATCCATAGGCAATCTGACTTGCGACATCGTCGCCGCCCTCGCGCAACATGCGCTCGGCCATGAACCTCGACGCTTCCACAAACGCGATGTTGTTCATAAGTGTCAGTGCCTGCAGCGGTGTGTTGGTTTTGTCCTTGCGCACGATGCACACTTCACGCTCGCCGGCATTAAAGTTGACCATCGTCGGCGGGGGAATCGTGCGACGCCAATAGGTATAGAGGCTTCGGCGATACAACTTCTCACCGTGATCCTGCTTGTAGGTGTTGTTGGAAATCGAACGCCAGATGCGAGGCGGCATGTAGGGCTTGACCGATTCGCCGTACTGTTTTTCAACGAGCAGACCACTGGCAAACAGCGCCTGGTCCCGCAAGGCAAAGGCATTGAGTCGAAAACGGGGGCCGCGGGCGAGCAGGCGATTGTCAGGATCCCGCTCCGCCATGACCGATGTGATACGCGACGCCTGGCGATACGTTGCGCTCATCACAATCGTTTTGTGCAATGCCTTGACGTCCCATTTCAAACGCACGAATTCGGTCGCCAGCCAGTCGAGCAGGAGCGGGTGACTGGGCGGTTCACCCTGCGTGCCGAAGTTTTCACTTGTTCGGACCAGCCCCACGCCGAAGAAGCGCTGCCAGTAACGGTTGACGGTGACGCGCGCGGTCAGCGGGTGATTCGGATCCATTAGCCACCTCGCCAGTTCAAGCCGATCGCGAGGCGAGGATTTCGGCGCGTTCACATGCATCGGCACATTCGGTTTAAGCTTTTTCGATTTGTCCGGAAGGTTGTATTGGCCGCGTCGCAGAAGGTATGTCGACCGGGGCTGTTTCATTTCCTGCATCACCATGACGGTCGACGGGTTACCGGGCTTCGGTCGCTTAACGCCACCGCCGTAAGATCCTTTTTGCCATTCCATCTTGGCGGGAACGATTAGTTTGTCTTCTTCCGGCGACAGATTCGGCCAACTTTTGGGCACCGTGATGAACGGTGGACTGTTGCCGTTATTCGGGCCGACGCCAAATTCCGGCACGTTGTTGAAATAAGCAAAGAGCCGATAGTACTCTTCCTGCGAAATCGGATCGTACTTGTGATCGTGGCATCGCGCACACTGAATGGTCAATCCCAGGAACACCGTGCCCAACGTGTCGACGCGATCGGCGACGTATTCAACCTGCCATTCGTCGGCGATCGATCCCGCCTCTGAATTGATCCGATGGTTGCGGCCGAACCCCGTGGCAATCTGCTGCTTGAGCGTGGCATTGGGGAGCATGTCCCCGGCGAGTTGGTGGATGACAAACTGGTCGAACGGCAGATTGTCATTCAGCGCCATGATGACCCAGTCGCGCCACACCCACTGGTAGCGATAGCGATCATTCTGATAGCCGTCGGTGTCGGCATAGCGTGCGGCGTCAAGCCAGAACGCCGCCATGTGTTCACCGTAGCGCGGCGACTGAAGCAGGCGGTCGACCACTTTTTCATATGCGTCGGGCGCTTTGTCTTTGAGAAAGGCGTCAACTTCATCAGGCGTCGGCGGCAAACCAGTCAGGTCGTGTGTCACTCGGCGAATCAGCGTGATCTTGTCAGCCATTGGAGACGGTTTCAATCGCTCCCGATCCAACCGGGCGAGGACAAAATGGTCGATC
>JANQKH010000744.1 GCA_028281215.1 Phycisphaeraceae bacterium
GGCCGACAACACGAAGCCGATCCGTCAGCCGCACGCCGCACTCCGGGCAGTCATTTACATCGATGCCGGTCAATTGGTAATTGCACTTGCGACAGTACGGTTCGCCGGTCACCTGGGGCCGCTTTTTCGCACGACGCATCCGCCACAGCAGGCACAACGACATCACAATGATCAATGCGAACGTGAGCTCCGGCCAGAACCAGACCAGCACCGCCCACACGTTCGTTTGATTCACCACTTGCGACACGAAGGCTGTGTCGCCTTCCACATCGAACGAATACACATCGCCCCACAAGTTGTCCGCTTCCGGACAATCGATGATCCGGTCGGGTTCGAATATCGGTCCGAAGAACGCCGGCACTGAGCCGGGAACTTCGTCAGTGTTGACATTGGTATCACCATCTGCAGCAACCGCGCGCGCGCCGCTCAACGTCACAAACATCAACGCGAGCAGCACGATCGGCCGGATGCGACAACCCATCGCCTTTTGAGCATCACGAAACATCGCGACCGTTGCATTCACGTTGACTGAACCCGTCTCCGGCATGACATGGCATTCTATCGGACACGCCGCGACGGACCGCATCGCGATCGTTACACTGACTGCGTTTCCGATCCCGGAGTGTGACATGTCCAGTGACCACGACGACGCAAAAACCGATCCGCAGGGCGATCTCCTGTTGCGCACCATGGCGATGCCCGCCGACACGAACCCCAACGGCGATATCTTCGGCGGCTGGTTGATGGCGCAGATGGACATCGCCGCGGGCATTCTTGCCAAGGAAATTGCCGGCGGCCGCGTTGTCACCGTTGCCGTCAATGAAATCGTCTTCCGCCAACCCGTCAAAGTCGGTAACGTCGTCTGCTGTTACGGCCGATGCATGCGCATCGGGAATACGTCCATGACCATCGACATCGAAGTTTGGGTCAAGCCCGTGCTCGAAGATTCCAAATGCCCGCGCTACCTCGTGACAGAAGCGGTGTTTACCTATGTCGCGATAGACGAAAAGGGAAGGCCGCGGAAGGTGAAGGGGGATGATTGATTGGCGCATCCGCTCACGTCGCTGTCGCATCTTCATTGACACGTGTTGTTAAGCCATCGTTTTTCGCGTGCCAGCGTCGTTATTCGCCTCCCGCTTCTAGTTCACCTTGCCTTGCTTGTTCTTCTTGTTCCTTCCCTTTCCACCTTTGATCGCCTTCTCAATCGCCGCCGCCTCGGCTTCAGCATCAAACTGAGGGTTCTTCTTCGTCGGGATCGGAGCGTTCACTTTTTTTCGCCACGCATCGAGTTGGGCGTAGAGTTCCTTCGTTTTCGCGGCGTTGGATTTGGATAGGTCATGCTTTTCGCCGATGTCGTCGCGCAGGTTGTAAAGTTCGAGACCGTTGTCTTCAAAGTAGTGATGCAGTTTCCAATCGCCCACGCGGATGATGCTGCAAGGCCGTGAACGGAACAACGGATCGCGCTGTTCCCCTGACGCGGAGTAAGACTGGAGGTAAGCCGGGAAGTGCCAGTAGAGCGGGCGGTTCTTGAATGATTCCTTCTCACCTTTCAGCAACGGGACGAGACTCACACCATCCATCACTTGGCCGCTCGCCGGCTTAGCCCCCGCCATTTCAAGCAGCGTCGGATACAGATCAACCCCGATGATCGGCTCAGCACATTTACTCCTCGGTTTCACCACACCAGGCCACTTCACAAAAAACGGCTCCCGAATCCCGCCTTCGTAGTAGGTACCCTTGTAACCTTTGAGCGGCGCCATGTCGGTCGCGGGGCCATACCCGCCGTTGTCGGAGAAGAAGATGATGATGGTGTTGTCGGTGAGATTGAGTTCGTCGAGCGTTTTCTGAATGTGGCCGACACCATCATCCACCGCCTGAATCATTGTCGCCATGGCCACATGATTGTGCAGTTTGCCGGGCTTCTTCGCTTCGTACTTCGCGACCAGATCCTTCTTCGCATTCAACGGCGTGTGCACGGCGAACAGCGTGAGGTACAACATCCAGGGCTTGTCTTTGTTGGTGCGAACGAACTGGGCTGCTTTTTTGCTGATCGTTTCGGTCAGGTATTCGCCTTTCGGAGCATCGCGCAAACCCGGCGCGTTGCCGTGCGGCGGGTAGTACCCGCGAGGTGGACCGCCCGAATGCGTGCCGCCGATGTTCACATCGAACCCATAAGGCAGCGGATCGTTCGACAGGTGCCACTTGCCCATCGTCGCGGTGGTGTAGCCGGCTTTTTTGAGTTGATGTGCCCATGTTCTGATTTTGGGATCGAGCGTCTTCGTGCCAGGCACGTGCAACAATCGCCGATGCTTGGCGTTGCCGCGCGGCCCGGTACCGACGTTGTACACCTCATGCCGCGGTGTGTATTGCCCCGAAAGCAAACATGCCCGCGCCGGCGCGCAGTTCGCCGCGCACGAGTACGCATCGGTAAAGATCATGCCCTGCCTGGCCAGTTTGTCCAGGTGCGGCGTCTCGTAAAAATCACTGCCCATGTACGACGTGTCTTTCCAGCCGAAGTCGTCCAGGAAGATGAAAAGAATGTTGGGCTTCTCCGCCGCACGCGAAGACGAATGCGCGGCAAAGCCCAGGCAGACACAGGCGAACAGCAGGGTGGGAATGAATCGATGCATGGTGAACCCTCAAGAAGGAAGCACTAGGGTACCGGCAAAGGTCGCATTGCCACAAAGCCTCACGGATGGGTAAGCCAGCCATGGCGCACACGTCGAAACAACGGTTCTGTTCCCTTTACCTTTCCGTGACAATACGCCCCGTTGCCCCGCTATAAAATGCGTCATGATGAAACGACCCACGCTATCCATCCTGGTGTTGTCGATACTCTTCAATGCGGTGCAGGCAGCGGAAAACCCCAATGACCGCAACGTCTTTCCCGGCGCGCATGACAAAGCCAACCGGTTCGCCAATCTCAGAGTCACGGACGTCACCTTCAGCCCCGATGGCAAGCGACTGGCGGCATCCATCTATCAGCACCCAATGAATCGGTCGGGGTCGGATTGGGGGGCGTTTACCGTCCAATGGGATCTGACAACCGGCAAGCGCATCATTGTGTGGGACGCGGTGGGGCCGATCTCATTCAGCCCGAGTGGAAAGATGCTGGCGATGGGCATTTATACGCGGTCGCGTGAACCGGGCAGACGCAATTGGCCGCAGGCGACGCTGGCGGTTTGGCGCGTCGGGGAGAAGAAGCCGTTCAAGGTTCTCTCTCGGCCCGCGCCCCCCAAGCGGCAGAAGAACACCAAGCCGGCAGCCGTGCGCGATTATTCCGACCCCGTCGTGACCTACCCCGTCGCGACCGCTTTCCTTGATGAGCACCGCATCGTCAGCCTCGGCGGTGACGGCAAACTCGTGCATTGGCGAATCAATAAAGATCAGGACGAGTCCGCATCTTTCAAGGTGCTGGATGACATCGGCGTCAAACTCTGGCATCGAAGTTGGAGTTGGTACGCGAAGCCTTCACAACTTCAATGGGACTCCAAAAGCCAACACGTCAAGCTGACCTACATCCACAAAGAACGGTCGAAGACGATCCAGCGCGACATCCGTTGGCGCCTCGACCTGCAAGCGACCAAAGCCAAACGCACTACGGACGAATCGACTGACTTGTTGAACAAGGTCGAGAACGTTGGTCAGTATGAAAAACAGATGGCTCAGCAGTTCAAACAACCGATCAGCCCGGATGGCAAAGTGCAAGCGATCCCACAGGACAACGCGACGATTCAGTTGATCGACGTGAAGGATGAGCAAAAGAAAACGGTGGGCGTGTTGCGCTTGGATGGGTGAGCGGATTATCCGTCTTCCGACCATTCTGGGAGGCTGGGAGCCTTATGCTTTCACCACTGGCGATTCCCAGCCGTCGTATTCGCCGCCGAGGTCTTCGGCGATGTCGAGCAGGCCGCAGGTCAGGTCGTCGATGTACATGCCTGCGACGGCGTGATTCATGGCGGTGGCGACGCCGAAGGGAAGCGCCTTGTCGTCGTGTTCGGATTGGCTTTCGACGGTCATGCCGCCATCGGTCACGCGCTGGATGTACGCTTGCCGCGCCTCGTCGGTGGGGAAGTACGCCCAGTGCCGCACGTCGCGCGGCTGGTCGATCTGATCACCCGCTTCAAAAAGCGCGTTGACCACCTGCGCGTTTTTCATCGATTGTTTGTCGTACTTCGTGGGCAGCAACTGCTCGCGATACATGCTCCACGCGGGGTCGTCCGCGGTGTCCACGCCCCAGGCGTAATCGCTGAACGATTCCATCACGTGTGTGGTGAGCGCCTCGTAGTTTTCGTCTGTCGATGCGTAGGAGCAGAACGTGCGCATCCCGTTGAATGTCATACGCCCCACATACACCCCGTTCAGATTGGCCGACACGATCTCCATGATGCGCGCCTCCAACTGATCAAGCAATGTCTGCTCGGCTTCCGATGGAAACCCGTTGGCATCGGGCTCGCGCAGATTGATCTGCATGCGGAGCAGCTTCGGCATCGTCTCGACCGGCGCCGTGTCGGCGAACTGGCCGTCGACGAACATGATCACAGGGGTCTCTTCAATCCGCGTGACAAACGTCATCCAACTTTCCGACATGGTGGGCCTCCGCGTATCGGGTAAAACAATTGGTGATGTGGATTGTAGTATGGAATCGCTTGTGAGGATTTTGCCAGCGAGTTGGGAAGGTGCAGCGCACCTTGCAAGGCTATGATGATGTATCCATTCAAGGAGTCCACCATGCATGATGCAGGTTTTGCCAGACGGGATTTTGTGGTGCTTGCAATGGTCGCGGTGGTGTTGGTTGCGATCGCCGTCCCAATGGTCGTCGAGGTGCGCAACACGCCTCGCCGATTGTGAAACGGTACACAGGTCCGCGGGATTCAACAGGCGGGTGTGTTGTTCTCAACGAGCAACAACGGCCACTTCCCGGGCCTGCGTGGTGATGGCTCGGTCGAGTCGGCTTTGATGGCGGATAAAAAACGATTCGGCGCCGCCGCGCCAGGTGCGCATGATCAATCGTTCTTTTATGCCGTCCTGCTCAATGGGGAATACTTCACGCCGGAGTATCTGATCAGCCCGGCGGAGTCGGACAAATCAGACATTCAGCAGGTTGGCATGCCGAAGCCGGACGCGCCGGTGATGGTGACACCTGCCAACTATTCGTACGCGATGCTTCAGTTTGCAGGTGAGCACGATGCCGGCCGACGTTTTGAATGGCATGACCGCAACAACGCGCGTCTGCCGATGATCACCGACCGCAGCAAACGCATTGATCACCGCCTCGCCACCACCAGCCTTCACACCACCGGCTCGTCCATCGATTCCGATGACTGGCATGGCAACGTTGCGTGGGGTGACAACCATGTCACCTTCGAAACGTCCGGCATGTTTGACGAAGAGATGGTGCAAATCCAGGGTGTGATCAATCGCGTACCGGATGACCTGTTTCTGGATCAACCCGTCGGCCGCATGGGGCGGGGTGGAAACGCGAAAATGATGCATCGGGATTGATCGAGCAGTGAGCAGGCCGGGGCACGGGCTGGACATCGCATTGAAAAACCCCCGCTCATTTGAGTGGAGGTTTTCGTGTGTGATCAGGTGTGCGGCTTATGGCTTACGCTTCCATTAAGTTCGCTTCGACAATGTTCTCGGCGAAGGATTGGTACGCGCCGCCAATTTGTTTGGCCATACTGTCGGGCCAAAGATGGAAGTCCCCCTGGCGCAGCGCTTCAACAATACCGTCGCCGACGAGGCTGGCGGGTTCGGCGATTTCTTCCAGGCCGGCGTTGTGCGCCATG
>JANQKH010000762.1 GCA_028281215.1 Phycisphaeraceae bacterium
GCATGCTCTACACGCCCGATCAATTGCTGGAAAAAACCACGCTGTTCTGGCACGGTCACTTCGCCACCAGCGCGGCCAAAGTCGACAACGCGGAATTGATGCTCAAACACAACGCGCTGCTGCGCGAACACGCCTTGACTGAGTTTGAACCGTTGGTCCAGAAGATGTCGAAAGATCCGGCGATGCTGATCTGGTTGGACGCTGCGGTGAATCGCAAAGTGCGTCCGAACGAAAACTACGCCCGCGAACTCATGGAACTGTTTTGCCTCGGTGTCGGTAACTACAGCGAAAATGACATCAAGGAAATCGCCCGCACATTCACCGGCTGGGAGGTGAACCGCCGGCGGTTTCGGTTTGATAAGTATCAGCATGACGAGGGTATCAAGTCATTCCTCGGCCGTAGCGGCAATTTCGGTGGTGAAGATGCTGTGCGCATTGTGTTGGAACAGCCGGCTGCCCCGCGTTTCATTGCTCGCAAGTTGGCGCGGTATTTCATCAGTGAGGAACCCGCACTTCCTGACAAACTGATCGATGCGATCGCGAAACAACTGCGCGCCAGTGATTTTCACATTGGCAAAGTCGTGCGCACCATGCTCGCAAGCAACCTGTTCTTCAGCGATCACGTGCGCGGCAGCATGGTTCGCAGCCCGGTCATGCTCGGTATCGGATTGCTCCGGTCACTCGAAGCCCGCGCGAATATCAATGTCATCGCACAGGGGCTCGAACAGCTCGGGCAAGGTGTGTTCTATCCGCCCAACGTCAAAGGCTGGGATGGCGGCCGCACGTGGATCAACTCTTCCACCTTGCTTGGCCGCGCCAACCTTGTTCGGCGCGTGCTGCATCAGAAGGAAACACGATTCGCCGAAGGCACGCTCGCAAGTCTGGCCAAACGTTACGACGCGACCTCCGGCAGGAAAGCAGTGGCTTGGTTAACGGCGCTGCTTCTGGCCCGACCGATCCCACGGTCGGTTCAAAACACACTGGTCGACGTCGCGTCAGCTGGAATCGATATCGACAAAAGGCTCAAAAACACCGTCCACGCCATCAGCACATTACCTGAATTTCAGCTTGTCTAACGTGCCGTCGTTAGCCCCAACCATCCTGCATGGGAGTTCATCCATGAAATCATCACGACGCCAGTTCATCCAACGCGCCGCCGGCGCTTCGTCATTAATGGCCCTGACGCCGGCCGTCCCCAACTTTCTGCTCAACAGTTCCCACGCCGCCGCGAAATCGAAGAATGACCGCATCCTCGTGGTCGTGCAAATGTCCGGCGGAAACGACGGCATCAACACCGTGATCCCTTACGGCGACGATGTCTATCATCGCAATCGCTTTGCGACGCGCATTCCCAATGGGCAGGTGTTGAAAATCAACGATTACTGTGGGTTTCACCCTGCATTGGAAGGGTTTTCAACGCTTCTGGAACAGCAACAATTATGTGTCGTGCAAGGAGTCGGCTATCCGAATCCCGATCGGTCGCACTTCAGTTCGATGGACATCTGGCACACCGCGGTGCGCGACATCGACGCCATGCGACACCGCACCGGTTGGATTGGAAGACATCTGGATGCGAAGTACGGCCGGGCTTCATCCTCGGATGTGCCGGCGTTGCACCTCGGGCAGGAAAGACAGCCGTTGGCATTAAACGGGTTGCATGTCCGCGTGCCGAGCGTGTCGGATTTCAACAGTTTCAAGTTGCAATCCGGCGGGAACGCACAATTGCTTCAACACATCGAACAACTCGCGTCGGCGAAGCGGCCGAGCCAGTCCGACGAGCTTTACAGTTTTCTTCAAAAAAGCACGGTGTCGGCCCTGCGATCAAGCGAACAGATTCAAAATGCCGCGCGAAACTACAAGTCTTCGGTCAAGTACCCGACGACCAAACTGGCGACGAAGTTGCGCTCGGTGGCGCAGTTGATTGATGCGGGCTTGGCGTCACGGATTTACTACGTTGACCATTCGGGTTTCGACACGCACGCCAATCAACCAGACGCCCATCGGGCGCTGTTGTCCGAATTGGGAAACGGCGTTGCCGCGTTCCTGGCTGACATGAAAGAGCACGGCCACGATCAACGGGTGGTCGTGATGACTTTCAGCGAGTTCGGCCGGCGCGTCAAGGAAAACGCCAGCCGCGGCACCGACCATGGCGCCGCCGCACCGATGTTCCTGGCAGGGCCGCGCGTCGTCTCCGGGCTGATCGGTAAACATCCGAGCATGACCGATCTGGATCAGGGCGATCTCAAACACCACACTGACTTCCGACAGGTCTACGCCAGTGTATTGGAAAACTGGCTCGGCGCGGACAGCAAACAAGT
>JANQKH010000774.1 GCA_028281215.1 Phycisphaeraceae bacterium
ACATTGAATTCACCGGCGATCTTCAAAAAGGCGCGCTGTACGGCGAAATCAAAATCGACGGCGTGACCTCCGGCTTCACCGCGAAAGTCAGCGACGATCAGATGACGCTCGCGATGGGATTGGACACCTTTCGCCTGACGCGCGAGCATCGCAAGGTGTTGTCGCATCCGATCGCCGGCACATACGCCGGCTCGGGGCTGATGTTGGAAGTCACGCGCAACGAAGACGCCTTTCGCGGTACCATCACCCGAGGCAATCAGAAATTTACCTTTGAAGCGAAATTGGACGGTGTGCTGCTCAACGGCGAAGTCACGGTCGGCGATGTGACCACGCGCATGTCGGTCGACTTTGAAAAAGAACGCGAAGTGGCGCTGACCCTCGGCGCGCAGCAACTGAAGTTGTGGCGATACATCAAACCGACGCCGATGAAGCCGGATGATTCGTTCACGCGCACGCACACGTCCACGCTGCTTGCCGAGAGCAAGGACATCGTCGTTGGCAGCGCGATCGCCAGCCCGGACAATCGCCGTGTTGCATTGATCACCCAACGCGACAGTCAAAGGCGGGTGATGCTCGACGGCCAAGAAGGCGAAGGCTATTACCGCATCGGCGGGCTGGTGTTCAGCCCGGACAGTCAGCGGCTGACGTACATCGCCGAGTCGAACGGGCGGTACCTGGTGGTCACGGACGGCAAGCCGGGCCCGGCGTTTGATTCGCTTGGGCCGAGCTTTGTTCGCTTCAGCGCGGACAGCCGACACTTTGGTTATGTGGCGCGCGAGGGCAAGAAATGGTTTGCGGTGATCGATGGCAAACTCAGCAAGCCATACGACGCGGTGTCGCGCATCACGTTCAGCAAGAACGGTGCGCGGTACGGCTTTGTTGCACGGGACGGCGATCACTGGCACGCAGTGATCAACGGCGAAGCAAGCGTGCCGTACAAAGGCATCGCCGGGCAGATCGCGTTCAGTGACGATGGACAGCGCGTGGCGTATGTGATTGCCCAAGGCGTGAAGCAACGCGCGGTAATTGATGATCAGATCGGTCCGCCTTACGACGCCGTCACCGGTATTCGTTTCAGCCAGAATGCCGAGCGCGTGTTTTATATCGCGCTGGACGGCGATCAGGACTTCGTGATCGACAACGGCATTGCCAGCAAGCCGTACAAAGGGATTTTCGGTGCGAGCCTCAGCCCGGACGGCAAGCACCTGGTCTTCGCCGCGCGTCACGGCCGCGAGCAGTTTCTTGTGGTCAACGGTGAGCCTGAACAAAGGTTCAACTCGATCGGTCCACCCCACTTCACGAAAGACGGCCGCTACGCCTACATCGGCGTTCGCAATCGCCGATTCAGCGTGCAGCAAGGCAAGGCGCACGCCAACCAATACGATCTGGTAGACGGTCTGACCTCAAGCCCGGACGGCGGACAACTTTGCTACGTGACCTATCTCAACGGCCAATGGCGCGCGATCGTCGATCACAAAGCGAGCCAACCCTTCGAACGCATCTGGAATACCGGCATCAACTTCTCTCCCAACGGCGTGCGAACTGCATTCGGCGCGGAGAAGGAGGGCAAGTCGTACGTGGTGATCAACGGCGCCCTTGGCGATCCGGTTGACCCCTTCATCACCGGCTCGCGACCCGTGTTTGCCGGCAACGACACCATTCACATCATGACTCGCCGACAGCATCAGTTTCGCCGGCTTGAAGTGAAATTGAATGACTGACCGATGTCCAGACAGAATGGAAAAGTGTATGGTCCAAACGCATCCATGATGGGTGTCGCGCGCCGCCACGATGACCAACGATGATCGGATTCAATTGAACCGCCAGTAGAATGCCCGCTGCACTGCACTGGAGTTTCACATGGTTCACCGCCCGCTGCTTATCGCCCCTGTCTTGTGTTTTTGCTTCGTGCAAAACATTATCGCCGACGCACCACATGTCGCCGGGCCGCTTGTCGGGCACACCACCGACTCGACGTCCACGCTCTGGATGTATGCGCCGCGCGGCAGCAAGGTCGAAGTCGCCTATCGTGAGACGGCCGTCAAAATCGGTGAGCGAAGGCAACCGTTTAAAGCGGTGCAACAACCGGCCGGCAAAACACCGGGCCAACCGTTCAAGGTCACACTCACCCGGTTGCGCAGCAATCATTCTTACGACTACCGCATTTTTATCAATGGCAAGGAACTTGGTGACGGCACGTGGCAATTCAAAACCGCACCGACCGCGAACCAACCCGCGACGTTCAAAATTGCCCTCACTTCGTGCATGAAAATCAAACAGCCAACCAACTCGTGGAACCTGTTGCGGAAAGAAAAGCCTGCGTTTCATCTGACCGTCGGCGATACCCAATACTCCGACACCACCAACCCCACCGTCCAATGGCAACACCACGTGCGCTACCGGCAAGTGCCTGAGTTCGCGCGTGTGTTGCGATCGATTCCTACCTACAGCATGTGGGACGATCACGACTACGGCCCCAACAACTCCGACGGCACCGCCAAAGGCAAAGAGAATTCGCTCGCCGGCTGGAAGCAGTTCTGGGCCAACCCCAAACTCGGCGCCACGGATACACCTGGCGCGTTCTTCACATTCCGCTGGGCCGACGTTGATATCTTTGTCGTCGACGGCCGATACCATCGCTCACCCGACAAAGCCGAAGATGACAACCAAAAACGCATGCTCGGCGACGCGCAATTTCAATGGCTGCTTGACGGCCTGAAAAAATCCAAGGCGCCGTTCAAAGTCATCGCCTCCGGCAGCACGCTCAATCACAGCACGAAAGACGGCTGGCGAATTTACACCTTCTCACGGCATCGGCTGTTTGACGCGATCAAACAGCACCGCATCGGCGGCGTGGTCTACATGTCCGGCGATATTCACCGATCGCTCGTCTGGGAACACCACGAATCCGGTCGCGTTGGCTACCCGCTGGTCGAAGTGATCTCCTCCGGCATCGCCAACAGCAAGACACTGAGCTTTGCGACGATCGAATTCGACACCACCCAAACCGACCCCACCATGCGCGTCCGCATCATTCATGGCAATGGAAAAACACATGCCGACAAAACGTGGAAGGCATCGCAGTTGCAGGTCAAGTGAATCACAAAGCAACGCCGACGCAAGTCGGCCTCGGCCACAACTGCAACTGGATCCCAAACGCGAAGATCCACGCAGTTGTTCCAACACACCGTGTGTAAGCAAGAATTGGTCGGTGGTTTTGTTGTAAGGTTAGGCGGCGTGCCAGTTTTCGATTTCGGATGTCGAATTTGGGATTTCGGAGTGCGGAGCAAGGGCTATAGAGCGTTCAGACTCTTGCTCCGCCTCACCTTCGCTCAAATCCGACGGCTTCAACAGCGGCAACGCCCGCTCAATCCGACTTCTGACTTCTGACTTCGACTACTGAAATCCTTGTATCCTCCGCCCGCTTGGCGTTGGATTACATAAGCAAATCGCGCGTGTGCTGCCAGCCTTGAAAAAGTTTGCGGCCGAGGTCGTCCATGGCGATATAATACGGTTTTTGTTTGGATTTTGCGAGCCAGCAAAACACTCGATCATGACCTGCAAATAAAAGGACCGAACGAGAGCTATGAAGATGCTGTCAATGTAAGGTCCGCCATTGGCGGACGCGGTGTCTTGACAAGTGGATGCGGACCAATCGATTCAGCGTCCGCGAATCGCGGACCCTGCGGGCCTGGTCATCCCCGCCGATCGATTTCCATCCCGCACTCGGGGCAAGCTGGGGTGTCGGGGTTACCTCGGAGATCGTAGCCACAGATGATGCAACAGCCCTTGGATTTGAATCGCTTCATTTGAGACACGCGGACGAAGTACATGGCGATGGCGACAAGCATCGCGAGGATGGCGATCCACTCCAGCCAAACGGGGAGCGGGTCGTCATAGAAGTGATTGAACAACATCAGGCCCAGGCCCAGCCACAAGAGGGCCATCCAGATCCAATAGCGTTTGATCAGTTCGGCGTCGTACTTCATGCAGAACATCAGTGTAATGGGGCGAGTCGTTGGACGTGCAGGGCTCAAGACCTAAAGTGGTTCGTGCATCAAACAACCCTCGCACCCTTAGAGGACGAGGGTTGGTTCAACCGGCGATGACCTGGTTTCCGTCGTTTCGCAACCATTGGCGGACGCGGATTGATCGATGCGGCGTCCGCGGAGGTAGCTCGACGGGTTATTGATTGGCGATGAGTTTGGCCATCGCGTTGGCGAAGGAATCGCCCAGCCGGACGAAGAAGGTGCCGCTGCCGAGGTAGTGATAGGGCCGATCGCTGCCGACGGTGTCCCAGTGGTGGTAGTGGGGCGCCCAGCCTGATTTGAACACTTCGTACGTATCGAGCGCGTAATCCTTGTAGCTTTCAACGGACACGACGTTGCCCTTGAACTCGGGGGCCTTGGCGGCTTCGCGTTGGGCGACGGAGACGGCGTTTTGGTCGACCTTTTCCTTGGTCATCGGTGTGCCCAGCACGCCAATGACGAACGGCATGTTCGGCGTCTTGTATTCCTTACGGATGTCCTTGATAAACGCGATCATGTTGTCCTTGTAGTTGTCGCGAAAGGCCGGCGAGAACTGATCGTTGAAGCCTTGGAACCAGACGAATCCGGCAACCTCATAACCTGCTGCGGGGTCGTAGTCCGGGTGATTGTCTTTCAGGTTGTCCAAGACGTTGCGGACGGCTTCGTTCATCAGGCGCCAGTTCAGGCCGGCGTTCTGTTTGATCTCTTCGGCTTTGTCGCTGGCCTTTTGTTTTTCATCAAGTTGGTAAGGCCCGGCGGATGGCGGGCGGAAGTTGTAGTTGATGGATTTGCCGCCCCAGGATGTTTTGATGAGCAGGATGGGGCCGTCCACTTTCTCGGCGATGGACAAGCCGAAGGCGTATTCCGGGCCGATCTTTTTGTTGCTGCCGCCGTACCCGGGCCCGAGTTTGCCGGCCTTGCGATTGCGGTCGGCGATGGAGTTGATGTAGACGCGATCGGATACTTTCAGCGAATCGAACACGCCCTGCTTGTAGGCTTCGTGTGCATTTTTCAGCGGCTTGATCTTGGCTTCAAGGGCCTGTTTTTCAGCGGCGTCGGTGATGGCTTTGACTTTGCTGTTCGAGATGCCGCCACTCAAATCATCGATGATCTTCGCGCGCGCAATCTGCTCGTCCAGGATCTTCTGGGAAATCTTGCGATCTTTCTTGAACACCAGGTCAATGAGCGCCTTGTCCCGAGCGTCAGTTGATTGGAACAAAGTGGCGGCAGTGTGCGCATTGGCGTGACCCACCATATTCGACTGGCCGGCCAAGATGAACACTTTGAGCTTGCCCTTGGCGGAGGCGGGCGCGGCAGCGGTCAGGAACAGCGCGATGGACAGAAGTTGAACGGAAAACAGAAGCTTGAATCGTTGAAGCATGATGGTCCTTTGGTCATCCTAGATTTGGTCATTCATGGCTTCGCACAACGACGCCATGGTGTGCGGGGCTAAGATTATACAGGCCCCCGTCCCTGCGTTTCGCGACGAAGGTTCAGGGCGAAGCGACAAGGCTACCCACCATCCCCGCACTCAACCGTTGCACAAAGCGACGCCAGGCAATGGCTTCGCTGTGCACATCGCGTTCCGCTACCGTTTCGCCCCGGCCCCAGTGGGCTTCGCTGGATTCGTAAATCAACCCCGCGCAGTTGCGACACACGAACCCGCCGGTCAACGGTTGATTGCACAACGCCGCGGCGTCCTCGTCGAACATCGCCGGGATCGTCCACACCGGCAGCGGCCAATACAAGTTGTCGCAATGGCCGAGGCAAGGCCTTGGCGAGCGATCGGGAGATTCAGAGAGATCAAGGAATCGAGCGGGAACAAAGGGATCTAGGGACCGAGCCACCGAGGGATCGAGGGAAGAAGCTATGGGTCGCGCGGCGCGATGACCCCTTGATGGCTCGATCGCTTGATCCCTCGATCGCTTGCCCGAACGCTCCGCGTTCGGGCACACCCATTGCCACCGCCCATGCCGCCCAGCTTGTTCGCGCCATTCACGCCGAACAATCTGCACGCCGCCCGCTTCCTCCACCCCGCGAGACTGGACTTTGAACTTATCCAGCAACCGCACGCGCAACGCACCCCAATCCCCCATCGCCACCAACCCACCCGGATCAATCGGCGACGCCGACCAATACAACGCTTCATCCCGCTTGCGATCCGCACGGTTCGGATACAGATCCTTGACCAACCCGTTACTCGCCCGCGTTCGCACCCGGCCAACCCAGAACGGCGCATCCGCGACATGCTCGTTGCCGCGCCGACGTGTTGACGCCGTGCGATGTACTTTTCTGCCCTCCTGCTCTTCTGCTTTCCTGAACCACCGCCAGATGGTTTGCCGACTCACGCCCAACCGCGCCGCCGCAAAGTCCACCCGCACGCCCGGCGGCTTGATCGACACCGGCCGACACAACCGCTCGAGCACGCCACGTGTGAGCCACAGTTGACCGGTGACTTTGTTGTAAGGCTCAGCCGCGAACCAGTTTTCGATTTCGGAATTTGGATCGCGGATTTCGGATGGT
>JANQKH010000804.1 GCA_028281215.1 Phycisphaeraceae bacterium
TATTCCTGATGCTTTTGGCGTTCGCCGGTTTTCGGCTCGGTTATCGCATCGGCCGCGGCGCCGACGTGCGGGCGTGGGTCATGCTCGCGCTGGCGTTGGTGTTGCTCGCCGGCTGGACCTGGCTTCAGCATCACCCTGGTGTCGCCGTGCGCGTGATTCCCGTGCAACTGCTGTCGCACATTGAAGGCGTCGCGGGCGTGCCGGTGTTTCTGTTCATCATCGGTGTGGCGTGGGTTCGGGCGACGCGTCCGCATCAAAAGCGGTTGACCATTCTCGCCGGCTGCCTCGGCGGCGTGTTCTTTCTTCAGGGCAGTTTGTGGATGCTGCAAACGACACCCAGTGCCGCACTGGCGGAAGGGCAAACCCATACTGTGATGCAGTCGCAGGATTTTTCATGCGTACCCGCGGCGTGCGCAACGGCGTTGAATCGCCTAGGCGTGCGCACCAGCGAAGCGGAAATGGCGGAGTTGACCCATACCCGTCCGGGCACTGGCGCCACGCTCATCCGCGCGATGGACGGCCTGCGGCGCCGACTCGCCGGTACGAACTACGCTCCAGCCATCGTCGACGCATCGGTGGACCAGTTAACCGCCTTGAACCCGCCGATGCTCACGCCGCTGCGTCTTGAGGCATCGCAGATGCACATGGTGGTGATCGCCGACGCCCATCCGCGGTACGGCATCATGATCATCGATCCCACCAGCGGCGTGATTCGCATGTCAACTGATCAGTTCGATCAGATTTACAGTGGCTCGGTGATTCACTTTGAGTCACGCTAACTGTTTTTCAAAGATGACGAGATTGTCCGAACGATCCGAGTCCCAACGGATGCCGGCAATGTCGAACTGATGGCGGATCGCCATGTGCAGCATGGGCCGAACGCGGTTCTGGCACTCAAATCGCATGGATGCGAAACCCTGTTCAATGGCCCATGCGTCGGCCGCTTCAAGCATCTGCGTGCCGACCCCAGCGCGGCGAAAGTCCGGCAGCACACCGAGCAACCAGAGAAAGAATACGTTGGGTTTCAACTCAAACCCGAGCAGGAAGCCGGCTTCGCGGTTGTCGACCGATGCGACGGAGATCAGCGTGTGCTTGCGTCCGTCGAGCCGGCGCTCGAAGAAGGATTGTTCGCGCGGCGGTTTGAACACGTCGTTGTACATCGAGAGAACCAGCGAAAGGTCATTGGGGCCGAGGATGTCGATCTTGGCTTCTGCCACGGGATGTTCCTTGTTGGAGAGTGACTTGCATCATGCCCGTTCGATCGGCCAAGCCATGCCGGACACCATGCCGCCGTCGACGTAGATGGTCTGCCCGGTTACAAACGCGGCGGCGTCGGAAGCAAGGAAAATCGCCGTGCCGACTAGGTCTTCCGGATGACCCAGCCGTTTCATGGGCATGTTGTCCATCGCCCATGCCTGCATGGATTCGCTGGACCAGAGTTTTTCGGTGAGTGGCGTGAGGATGAACCCCGGTGCAATGCCGTTGACGCGCACGTCGCGGTCGCCCCATTCCATCGCGAGCGAGCGTGTCATGGTTTTCATGCCGGCTTTGCTCAAAGCGTAGGGGGTTACGTGTTTCAGCGGCGCATAGCTATTGAGGGAATCGATGTTGATTTGCGATCCGCTGCCGCGCGCCAGTTGATGTTTACCGACGGTTTGCGCCATCAGGAACGCACCTTTGAGGTTGATGTCGACGATGTGGTCGTATTCCGCTTCCGTATAGGTTTCGACGGGCTTGCGGATGTTCACGCCGGCGACGTTGACCAGTGTGTCGATTTGGCCGTGCTCGGCGATGATCGCCTCCACGACGGCGTGGATGTCGTCCGCCTTGGCGACGTCGCAGACGTGGGGCTCCACGGTGCAATCCGGCGAGGACAACTCGGCTGCCGTGGCGGTGATGGTTGCTGCCTCGCGGCCGGTGATGATCACCTTCGCGCCGGCGTCGGCAAACCCCTTGGCCAACCCTTTGCCGATCCCACGACTCGCGCCGGAAAGAAGAACGACCTGACTTTCAACTGAAAACATGCGCGGCGACATCAATCAAAGCTCCCATGTCATACGAAGGTGCATAGCATACGAAGATCGGCCTGCGTGCGTTATGCTGTACCTGTTCGACATCCGATGAAAGCTACATGGCTTGAATCACGGAGCCCAATCATGCGCATCCAGCAGGGACTTTGGTTGACCGTCGGCGTCATGCTCGCGTGGCAGAGTATTTTTGTTTGCGCCACCCGGGCTGCGGACACAGAAAACGCAAAGGTGAGCAAAGACGCGCCGCCCGCCATCAAAGCCCTCATGATCACCGGCGGTTGCTGCCACGACTACCCGAAACAGAAAGAGATTCTCGCCAAGGGAATCAGCGCCCGGGCGCGGGTCGAATGGAAAATTGTTCACGTCAACACCAAGAAGCGCGATGTCAAAGTTCCCCTGTACCAGCAGAAGGATTGGGCCAAGGGGTACGACGTCGTGGTGCACAATGAGTGCTTTGGCGGTGTGACCGATGTGAAGTTTGTCGAAGGCATCGCCAAAGCGCATTACGACGGCGTCGCATGTGTGATCATCCATTGCTCCGTGCACAGTTACCGCAACGCCAAGACCGACGAATGGCGCAAGTGCGTGGGCATGAGTTCGTTCAGTCACGAAAAACACCGCCCCGTGCTGGTCAAAAACCTCAAGCCGGATCATCCGATCATGAAAGGTTTCCCCGCCGAATGGCAGACGCCGAACGGCGAACTTTACAAGGAATCGAAACTCTGGCCCAACGCCGTCGCGCTCGGCAACGCATTTGGAAAAGATACGAAGAAAAACCACACCTGTATCTGGGTCAACACCTACGGAAAAGGCAAGGTGTTCGCCACCACACTCGGGCATCACAACGAAACGATGAGCCACGACGTGTATCAGGATCTGGTCACGCGCGGGCTGCTGTGGTCGGTCGGGAAACTCAACGACGATGGAAAGCCGGCAAAAGGATACGAAGTGGCGGCAAACGCGAAATCAAAATCGCCGTTCGTCGTCCGGCAGTTCGGCAAACGACAGATCATCATCGGCACGGCCGACAGCATCGCCAAAGCCAAAGCGACACATCAAAAGAACTGCCAATGCGGCAACGATACCCTCGGCAAACACTTCGTCTCTGTGCATCAACAACAACGCCCCGACGCGCAGGAGCAGGCAGATAGCCCGGATTTGCGTTGAAAACGATTGCGTATTTAGGATTGTGCCGTGGCTGGCTTACCGAGCCGTGGCACGTGATTGATCGAACCGATCTACCGATTGTTCCAACCCCCGAATCCAGAACCATGGGAGGTGAGGGACACCAGTGCGCCACTTGGTGCACGGGTTTGCCATTGGTGTGTGTTGGGGCCGTGCGGGCCGTCGGGTTGAAGACGGACGCTGTGGCCGTCGATGGCGATGTAGTTGCCGCCACCATTGTGCCACGTGCCGGTTTCGTCGACGTTGGAATGGCCCGGGTCGACGCAACAAGCGTTGAGGTAGCGGTCCGGTCGCTCTTCGACAATGATCGGCGTCGGGGCGCGCCGAAAGATGCCTGACAATGGATCCTGCCACGTGGAGTTGCCTTTGATGAGTGTGCGTCGCGCGCCGGAAAACACGAGCAGGCCGGTATAGTCGAACGCGCCGTTACTGCCGACGCCGCTTTTGAAGACGCCTTTATCCAGTGACGGACAGCGATACATTTTTCTCGCGACCTCCGCGCCGCCGAGGTATTCCACCACCGCCCCTTCATACGCCACGCCGGACCACGCCTCTTTGCCCAGCCACGAACGCTTATGCAACTCCGGCCCGGACCAAGGTGGGGCATAACAACCGGGGAGGACGCCTTTCTGCTCCGACGCAAACGCCTGCATCGCCAGCCCGATCTGCCGCTGTTTGGTCTTGCACTCCACATCCCGAACGGCTTCCCGACTCTTGGTCAGACCGGGCAGGAGGATGGAAATGATGATCACGATCAACGCGATCACTGCCAGCATTTCCGGCAGGGTGAAGGCGGGGCGGTCTGCCCTGTGTTGGGTCGGCATCATGCATGGAACTCCACGATCGCTATTGATTCTATCGTCATGTTGTCTGATTGGGCTCCGGTGGGCCCATGACAAGCACTTTCTGTGCAAATTGGGGTTGAAGTGACAGGTCTTTTGGTACAATAGGGTCGGTCCCCTTGGTGAGCCCAATGGGCTAGGGGTATACACGCATTGTCTCGACTCAATTGATCAAGCGAATTCTCGCAAAGGAAAAGGAAATGAAGATTACTCCACGAATGATTGTCGTCTGCCTGTTTGCGTTCTCGGGTTTCACCCTTCAATCACAATCGGCACTTGCTGTGATTCATGGATTGAATGGGGCGCCAACCGGCGCGTCAAGCATATTTAATGGCACGTTCGACTCGCCGAACGCGTTTGATTCACCGACGAACCCCAACGCGGCACGCTGGGCGTCTTCGTTTGTGGCCAACGATGATGAGTTTGTCTTTGTCGACCTCGGTGCTGATGTGCAACTCAACGAAATCACCATTGACTGGGAAACCGCGAACGCCACCGATTACACCGTGCGTCTGCGAACCGAAGCCGAAGGTGTGTCTTTGAACCCGGCGGATTGGTCGGTTATCGCGACACGAACCGGCGCAAGCGGCCTGCCCGGCGGTGGTGCTCAGGGTGATGACGACACGTTTGATTTCAACTCGCAAAGCCTGACACTTCAAAGTGCAGGTGGTGCGGGTGCGGTAACGGCGGCGGAACCTGTAGGTCGTTTCCTCATGATCAACGCGACCAGCGATGCGACGACCTGCTGCGACGGATACTCGATCTGGGAAGTCAAAGTGGACGCAAATCCGGTGAACTTTGAAGCAATTGCGGACCCGATCGTCACCTTCGCCTCGTCTGAATTCAATGCGAGTTTCACCGGTGACAACCTGTTCGACGAACGTATCGGCGGCGGCGACAGCGATTGGGCCGGCGTGGGCCCGGGCCCGCACTTTGTTGATCTTGATTTCGGGCAAACCGAAGCGTTTGGTGGATTTAACTACACCCAACGCAACAACGTCGGTATTCCGGGCGCCGACAATGTTGTAGAGATCGACCTGTTCTTCAGTGATTCCGGCATCTTTGGCGCAGTGCCGGATGTGACGATCACTGACGTGTTCCAGGATCTGGCCACGCACTTCTATGAGTTGGACGGAGCATTCAGTGGACGTTTCGTCCGCTTCCAGGTTACCGGGACGCAATTCAATCCGGGCGGTGCGGAGCTGGATTTCTTCGCAGCCAACGTGCCTGAACCTGCGCCCGGGCTGTTGGCCTTGCTTGGTGTACCCATGCTGCCACGCCGACGGCGGCATGCGGCTTGAATCTGATGCTTTGATGCTCACAACAACGATTTCCAAAGCCGCCTGCACGGGCGGCTTTTTCTTATCTGTTGAGTTGGCGGGATGGGTCAGACTTGTGCCGCTGCCAGTTGGCCGAACAGCGCGAGCGGAGCGTGTTTGTCGATGGTCACGTCGACGATGGAGCCGACGAGTGATTCGTCGCCGTCGAACATCACGATGAGGTCGCCGTCGTTTCGGCCGCACAGTTGGGTGATTTGTTCATCTTTCTGCCAGCCGAGTTGCACGCTCGTGTCGGCGGCGTTGCGGGCTTTCTGAGTGCGCACGCTGATCGATTCGACAAAGACGCGTACGGTTCGGCCGACAAACGCGCGATGCACGGCATCGCTGTTATCGCTTTGAATCGCGAGCAGATCATTGTTCCTCGCCTTTTTGACTGCTTCCGGCACGTCGTCCGGCAAACGATCGTAGGCGGCCGTTCCGGGGCGCGGGCTGTATTTGAAGATGAAGCAGTTTTTGAACATCGCTTCGCGAAGCAATTCACGCGTTAATTCATGGTCATCATCGGTTTCGGTCGGGAAACCGCAGATCAAATCGCTGGCGATCATCGCGTCGGGAATGATGCGGCGAATGCGTGCGAGCAGTTCGCGGTATTCCTCCACCGTATAGCCGCGGTTCATCATGCTGAGAATACGGTTGGACCCGGATTGCACGGGAAGGTGCAGGTACCGACAAAGGCGAGGTCGGTCGGCAATGGTATGCAGGATGTCATCGCCGAAGTCGCGCGGGAAACTGGTCACGAAGCGCAGCCGTTGAAGGTCAGGCACTTCATCGTGAATGCGTGCGAGGAGTTGCGCGAAGGTGGTGAGATCGGTTTGGCCATCCGTCACGCAAGGGGTTTGGGAACTCCTTGCTTTGTTGCCGTCGTTTTTGACGATCGCGCCGATCTGTGGCTGCTCAATGCCATTGACTACAGTCGCGCTGCGATGATCGAAGTGGTAGTGGTTCACCGTTTGGCCGAGCAGGGTGATTTCCATCACGCCAGCATCGACGAGGCGTTTGCATTCGTCGACGATGGCGTCGGGGCTGCGATGAATCTCGCGGCCGCGCGTGTTGGGGACGACGCAATACGTACAGAATTTGTTGCAGCCGCGCGTGATGCGCACGTAGGCGGAACCCTGGTGTTCATCGGGGGAAAAGCTTCGCGCCAGGTCAAGCAGTTCAAGTTGATCTTCCGCGGCGGCAAGGGTGGACGATCGACGATGTGTATTGCCTTGCAGGGCGGCAAAGTCTTCCCCTCGCTCGCGCGGGCGTACGTGCTGGCCTTCGGCGAGGCGGGTGCGGTCGACATTGTCGATCAGATGCGGGATTTTGTCGAGTTCGCCCGGGCCACACATCAAGTCGACCGCCGGGTAGCGCTTGAACAGATCGACACCATCACGTTCGGCCATGCAGCCGATGATGCCGAGCACGATGTCCGGCTTTTCTTTTTTGCGCTGCGCGACCATACCAATGCGGCTGTACGCTTTGTCCTCGGCGTGCTGGCGGACCGAACACGTGTTGTAAAGGCAGACGTCCGCCTGCTTCCAGTCATCGGTGAACCGGTAACCGATGCCCTGAAGCTGGGTGCGCACCAACTGGCTGTCCAGTACGTTCATCTGGCAACCAAACGTCTCCAGATAAACGCTCCGCCCTTGGGCGGGTTGGGCCTCGGTGGAGTCGGCGGCGGGCATCGGATTGGGGGTATGGGTCGTATCCATGGGCGGAAGGGTGATCATAGGCCAACACTGTCGCGGAAGAAAGCCATTGAGTTGGACAGCCGCTAGGGCGTGCCAGGCATGGCGCACGGCTCAGTCAAATGCTTTTGTGGTGTCCATCACCTGCCCTTATCCGCATCTCACCTCGACCTGGTACAGTTACATGTGTATCGAACGGGTCCCCGATACTTCACATCCACATTGGAGCAAAAACATGAACCGTCTGACTTGTACTGCTGTCATAATCGCCTTGCTGATGGTGTCCACCCATGTTCGGGCTGACGATGCGCCGAAGCAACCTTCTCCGGAAGAGATGGCCAAGATGATGGAGGAGTGGCAGAAGTTGATGACACCCGGTGAGCATCACAAGAAGCTTGACTTCTTCGTCGGTAAATGGAAGACCAAAACCAAGGTGTTCTGGAACGGTCCCAAAGGACCACCCATCGAATCCGAGGGCACCGCACAGTCGCAATGGATTCTCGGCAAGCGGCATCTCCAGTCGCACACCAAGGGTTTCATGGTGGTACCGGACATGAAGACCGGCAAGATAAATAAGATCCCCTACGAAGGAATGGGTCTAATGGGATATGACAGCGTGCGCAATGTTTACACCGGCTCATGGGTCGACAACATGGGCACACAGATGATGACCTTCAAAGGCACCATGCCGCCTAACAGTAAGAAGCTGACGATGTACGGCGAAATGGATGAGCCGATGATGAAGATGTACGGCCGACTGGTGAAATACACCTGGGCGATTACCGGCAAAGACACGTTCACCTTCAGCATCACGGACCTTGCGGCCGGCGACAGCTACAAGGTGTTCCAGATCGACTACACACGTGTTAAGAACGCGTCCAGCAACAAGAAAAACGCAGGCAACAATAAAAAGACTGCCAAGGCAAGCAACTGAAAAAAAAAGACGCACGTTGCAGCGTCATGTATCAGGCGTGACGGTTTTTGCTTATGCGAACGGAAACTTTGCCCGCTTGCTTGCATTGGTTATGACTTGAGTATCACCGCCGACCGATGCGGCATGCATGCGGTCCCGTTATTCGACAACGCAACAATCGAGCCGAACGCGGCTGGCGTTTCACATTTGGCGTCAGTTCGGTCGTCCGCTGTTCGTTCTGCTGGTTGTGGTCTGGACGATTCGTCTCACTTTTGCGGACTGGCGCGATGTGCCGACCGAATCGATGGCGCCGACGATTCATCCCGGTGACCGCATTCTGGTCAACCTCATCGCGTATGACTTCAAGGTGCCGTTCACCACAGATGTGATCGGCCAGTGGAATCGCCCGCGCCGCGGGGACGTGGTGGTCTTTCGCAGTGAGGACGGTATCCGCACGATGGTCAAACGTGTGATCGCTTTACCGGGCGAAGTGGTGGAGGTCCGCGATCAAGTCGTCTACATCAATGATGTGCCTGCGAATTACGAATGGAATGTCCCTGTGTGGCATGACGAAGCCGGCGCGCACATGGTCCGCGGGCTGGAATCATTCGGCGGACCGGCGCATCCGGTAGCGTTCGATCCGGACAAGCCGAACTACGTCCGCTTCCACCGCCAGCGTGTGCCGATGGGACATTACTTTCTGCTGGGCGACAACCGTGATCACAGCCGGGATTCCCGTGCCATTGGCTTCGTCGCACAGAACCGAATCGTTGGCAAAGTGTACGCGGTGGCATTTTCGATGGAAACAGACGGCGGCCTCACCTTTCGACGTGATAGGTGGTTTCGTTCCGTGCATTGAATGCGGTGACGGCGTTGGTTTCCATTCGTGAATAAGACCGGCCACCCATCTTCCATCACACATCACGCGAACTTCACCATCGCCTTGTCCGTGGTCTCATAGATTTTGAGCACCTTGTCCAGCGCGGTGAGTTTGAACACCTCGGCGATGTTGGGCTTCAAGGCCGACAGGCGGATTTCGCCTTTGTATTCCTTGGTGGTTTTGTTCAGTTCCATCAGCACGCCGAGCATGGCGGACGCCAGGTGTGTGACGTTCTCGAAACTGATCACGGCCTTGTAGGTGCCGCCGGCGACAAGGAGGTCCATGATGCCGTCACGGATGCGCTGGATCAGATGTTGATCGAGCACACTGGGTTGAAGAATTTCGATAATGTGTACTTCGCCCATGCGTTGAATCATGAGGATGTCACTGGTTTCCGACATGGTATTGCTCCCGGCATGGTGGCGAAATCGACCATGCACTGTGTGGAACCATAACAAATCAACGCCGGTGTGGCGACATGAATGCAAAACTCACTTGGACGCGTCCGGCTTGGCGTCGTTTTCATCCTTTGCTTCTTGTTTGTCCATTTCGTCTTGCTCATCCTTTTTCGGATTCGGCGTCAACGGTTGGAACAACACACCCTTGGCGCCGCCGATCGTGCTCTTTTCCTTGGTGTTGACAGCTTCTTTCTCATCCTTGGTTTTCGCTGCGTCATCGCCTTGCTTGCCATCTTTCACATTTTTTGCATCAGTCCGTTCTTTAGCTTCCTTGCCTCCTGTGTCTTCTTTACCTCCCTTGTCTCCGCCATCTGTCTTGCCATCCCCCTTGGTCTGTACCGGCTGAAACATCAGCCCATTCTTGCCGCCGATAACTTTCCCGTTATCCGCGTCTTTTTTACCAGCGGCATCCTTCTTATTGTCGGTAGCAGCGCCTTTGCCTTGTTCATCCTTGGAGCGATTGGGCGCCAGTTTCAGGCCGCTCATCATCAAGCCGCCCTTGTCATCCTGGGGTTTGTTGGGCTGAACGTACGGCTGTTGAACATAGGAGGCGGGGCCTTTGGTCGTGTGGTGGACAATGGCGAACAGGAGGAGGCAGACCAACGCAGCGCCGCCGAGGGAAAAGGCGGCGCGCTTGTGCAGCGTGATCGGGCCGACCGCATCGTCCGGGAGTTTTTCCGGGCGAAGCAGCGGGGCGTTGAACAGCACCAGTCCGGCGATGGTCAGGCCGGCCAGATCCACCAGCATGCAATGCGGGCAGATGCCTTTAAGCACGGCGAATTGCACAAAGAGGAACCACACGGCCGCGCCGCCCGCCATCATTGCCAATACCGACAAGGCTGCCCATGCACGGCGGCGTGTGCCGTCGCGTCGACCGATGCCTGTGAACAGGGTGGTGAACGCGATGAGCGAATAAAAGCCGGCACCGAGTAAGGCGACGGGAATATTGAAAATTCTGGCGTAGCCGCTGGAGTAGACGCGCTCACACGCGCTACCGGCACCACATCCGATCAGGGGCCTGTGCGTCAGGTTCGAAAACGCTAGGTACAACGACATCAGCACGGCCAGGCAGGCAATGATGCGAATCGCCCACATCAATTTGGTTGATCCGCGCGGCCCGGTTGACTTCAGCACCGCCAGCGAGAGTTGCATGCGGCAGTTGCGGCATCTGGGTTGTTGGACACCGCGAAGCGGTGTGCCGCAACTGGGGCAAAGCACATCGCGGTCAGCCAGAAAGCGAACCACTTCCGAATCGCTTGCTGCCGGATCATCCGGCGTTTGCCGCACCTGACCGGTGGGAAACGTGTAGGTTTCCTGCCAGCCGGAGCCGTCTGCCGATTCCTGTGTGATCGAACTTGCAGCCGAGGGGGATGATGCCATCAAGTCCGCCACTGTTGCACCGGACCTGGCATTCGACGGCGCCGATTCATTCACCGGCTGCACCGGTGGATTCAGATCGGGCAACGTCTGCCCCGGTGCCAGGCATCGCGCCAAAGCTTGTTGGCACGCCGCCGCCGACTCCATCAGTTTTGCCACTTCAATCTGCTTGGCAGACATGGTTTCTTCAGCGTTGACGACTCTGTTTTCGGCTTCTTCCAGCGCCAGCCGTGCCTGGTCCGCCGCTTGGCGTCGGGCGGCAATGATTGCCGGGCCGTCGGAAAGAAACCGCTGGATCTGACGCAACTCTTCGATAGCGCGGTCAACCGCCGCCTGACTCTCGCGCGCCTGCGCGAGCAGTTGGTCGTATTGATCGCCGCGGTTTCGACTGACTGATTCCATCCGTTTCGCTCGTCCTTGCCTTCCACATACTGTTGAAGTGAGGGGGTAGTTCGCAGCCGGCAGCCTATCGGACGCGACCGTCTCCTCATTATAGCTCACCTTCCCCTTGCCGATCAGTTCGGCAAGGCAGCATCCCGTACCGTTTCGGCGTTCGCGCGGACGGCATCAAGTGACCTCACGACGCCTCAAACGATCATCTCGCCACGCCAACCGGCTGTATCGATTGCACAATCTGCGCGATGGGGTGACTCCTCCCCGATCATCCTGCTTCACTACAATGCCCACACAATGAGCAACCCGGTATTGAGCCAACTTCCAGACCAGCGAGGCCGATTCGGCAACTTCGGCGGTATCTACGTGCCGGAGACGCTGTTCGCCGCGATCGATCAGCTTCGCGCCGAGTACGAAAAAGCGCGCGGCGACCAGGCGTTCCAGACCGAGTTCAATGCGCTGCTCCAGCACTACGTCGGCCGGGCCACGCCGCTCTATTTCGCTCGTCGGTTGTCCGAAAGCGTTGGTGGGGCAAGGATTTACCTCAAGCGCGAAGACCTCGCCCACACAGGCGCGCACAAAATTAACAATTCGCTCGGTCAAGCACTGCTGACCCAGCGCATGGGCAAGCGGCGCATCATTGCCGAGACCGGCGCCGGTCAGCACGGCGTTGCCACCGCCACCGCCGCTGCTGTCTTTGGGTTCGAGTGCGACGTGTTCATGGGAAGCGAAGACATCCGTCGCCAGCGGCCGAATGTGTTGCGGATGGAATTGCTCGGCACGCGTGTTGTGTCGGTCGAGTCAGGCTCGAAAACGCTGAAAGACGCCACCAATGCAGCGATGCGTGATTGGATGGAATCGTCCGACCACACGCACTACATCATCGGGAGTGTGGTTGGGCCGCACCCGTTCCCAATGATCGTACGCGATTTCCAAAGTGTGATCGGTCGTGAATGTCGCCAGCAGTGTCTTGACCAGATCGGTCGACTACCGGACCACGTTATCGCCTGTGTCGGAGGTGGGTCGAACGCGGCCGGCATCTTTTATCCGTTCATTGAAGACAGCGACGTCAAACTCGTCGGCGTTGAAGCTGGGGGGCGATCAACGCAACCCGGCGACCACGCAGCCCCCATCTGCTTCGGTAGCCCCGGCGTGCTTCACGGCTCGCT
>JANQKH010000814.1 GCA_028281215.1 Phycisphaeraceae bacterium
AGTTGTCAAAGCAGCGGGTCGGCGCGGAAGCGGTGCGAGACGGCCATGAGCAGTCGCTGCTGGATCATCCGCAGTTGTTGGAGTTAAGCGATGCTGAACTCCGCGTCCAACTTCAGGCCGAACAGCAGCACGCGGATTCCCTTGCCGACACGATCGAACACATCACGGGTATCGAGAAAGAGATCGAAGACGCCAAGTCAGACCATACCCTGGCCGAAGCGCTTGAAGTGCAGGACGCCGCGCGCGCCGAGTTGGAATCGGCGCGCGACAAAGCGTGCGCTTCGGCCGTTGGCGCTTTGTTGACGCGCTGGGTGCGCACCGAGGCGGTGGAAAAAACCCGACCGCAGGTGTTTCGCCGCGCCAATGAACTATTCGTTCAGTTCACCCGCGGCACGCTGCAACTGGAATTGGACGACCACGCCTCGCCCCCGACGTTCAGCGCCCGGCGCGGTGACAAACCGGCGCGATCGATCACCCAACTGTCCGTCGGTGAACGCATGCAGTTGCTCATGGCGGTGCGCATCGCGTTCCTCGAATCGGACGAACCGGCGAAACTGCCGCTGCTCATGGATGAAGCGCTCGGCGCCAGCGACGACGGCCGCGCCGGCGTCATCATCGACACCGTCATCGACATCGCCGAGCAAGGCAGGCAAGTGTTCTACTTCACCGCCCAGACTGACGAGGTCGGCAAGTGGATCGAAAAACTTAAGGCCGCCAACACGCCGTTCAAGGAAATCAACCTCGCGCAAGTGCGCCATCTCAGCACCGCCGCCAACCAGCCACTCGTCATCGCGCCGGTCGACGTTCTCCAACCGCCCGCGCCCGCCGGCATGGACCACGCCGCGTACGGTCAAACTTTGAAGGTGCCCAACCTTGATCCAGCACAAGAGTCCATCGTCGACGTGCACTTGTGGCACGTACTCGATGATGTCGACCTGCTGCACCGTTTGCTTTGCCAACAGATTCACACGTGGGGTCAACTTGCGTTGTTGGCGCAACAAGGCGGCGTCGGTCTGCTCGCGGCCAACAATGGTCAGTTCGACATGTTTCAAACCCGAGCCCGCGCGATTGAAAACGCCTGTCGACTCTGGCGCATCGGGCGCGGTAAGTCGGTCGATCGCGGTGTGTTGATCGACAGCGGCGCGGTGAGCGAAAGATTTATGGACGAAGTCGCCGCTTTGGCTGAAAGCTGCAACGGCGATGCTGCGCAGATTCTCGACGCACTGACCGAAGGCCAGGTCAAAGGCTTTCGCGCGGGGAACATTGAAAAGCTGCGCGACGATCTCGAATCCAAAGGCTACCTTGACGAGAACGATATGTTGTCCCCGTCCGACCTTAATGCGAGCGTGCGTGGTCAGGCGGGCGACGATCTGACCCGAGGCGTGCTCACCCATGAATGGATCGACCGCCTGCTGGCCAAACTGCCCACGTGATTACTGAGCATTTTTTCATTTCCTGATCCACCGCCCCGCCCCTTATCATGTGCACGAATGACGTTCACCGTCATTCCGTACACACTTGAACCCAACCCAGGAGACGCATCCATGAAATACGCAACCCCGCTCGTGGGCATCCTCGCTCTGCTGCTATCGACGACTGCGCATGGCGAATTTGAAAAGGTCCGCATTCAGGAGATCGAAAAGATCAAAGCCGCGCTACCCGAAAAAGCGCCCGCCAAGCCAAAGAAAAAACGCAAACTGTTGATCTTCTCCAAGACCAATGGCTTCCGCCACGGCTCCATCGCCACCGGCGCCGCGTCGATCACCCTGCTCGGCCGCAAGACTGGTGCGTGGGATGCCGTACACACCGAGGACGACCGCTACTTTGAAGCCGACAAACTCAAGCAGTTCGATGCGGTCATCATGATCAACACGACCGGCGAAATCTTCAAACCCCTGAAAGGCGAATGGAACAAGCTCGTCAAAGCGGACCGGGACGCCGCGCTCAAACGCGAGGAAGTGCTCAAGAAGAACCTGGTCGATTTCGTCAAGAGCGGCCGAGGCCTGGCCGGCACGCACTCGGCGACCGACACCTACAAGAAATGGAAGGAATACAACGACATGATGGGCGGCGCATTCGCCGGTCACCCCTGGCATCAGGATGTGCCGGTGCAGAACCTCAACCCCAAGCACCCGCTCAACCGCGTCTTCAATGGCAAAGGCTTCAACGTCAAGGACGAGATTTACCAATTCCGCAACGACACCGCGAAGAAAGGCGAACGCAAATACCTGCTCGCGTTACAGGACGGCTGGGAAGGCTTGAATAAGCGAGGCGCCAATCGCGAGGACAAGTTCTGGCCGATCAGTTGGGTCGACAAGTACGGCGAAGGCAGAATCTTCTACTGCTCGCTCGGCCACCGCAATGAGATTTATTACAACCCCGCCGTGCTCGAACACTACCTCGCCGGCATCCAATACGCCTTGGGCGATCTCGAAGCCGACGCGACGCCGGATTGATTCACGACGCCTCCGACCGACGCAACCAACAACCTATACTCGCATTTTGTTCGGATTTGTGGTACAATGTGCCGTTCCCGCGCGATCAGTGCGTGCATGTCGTTTACCGGAGGTTGTTGCGTTGATTCGATGGATGAAAAATCGCGATCGCAAAACACACTACGGCAGAAGCTTGGCGCTGAAGGCGGTTGTGTTTTTTGCAGGAGCGGAATCAGATGGGCACTGGACTTCCGCTGCAGTGCATCGTGACGATGTTTGTGCGCACAAACATCGTCAAATCGTGTCCGCCGGACATGTCCGGACACGATCCGGACATGATTGCGGACATCGAAACCGTCGTTTTTGGGCGAAAAATGAGGGTCGGACGTCCGGACATTTTCGCCGGACATCGCGCAATCCCTTATTGGAAAATAATTTACAAATATTTGACCGGTTTCGGGGTACCCCCATGTCCGGACATGGCCGGTCAAACCTGTCAGCCTCAAGCCCCAAGTCTCACGCCTCAAGCCTCCGATCACACATCGCACACCCAAGCAGCATGTCGCAGGGCTTTCACCGGATCTTTCCAGGTGGGGATGAACTCCTGGGCGACGTAGTGGTTGTAGCCCGTGTCAAAGATGGTTTTCATGATCGGCGGATAGTAGATTTCCTGTGTGTCGTCGAGTTCACCGCGGCCGGGGTTGCCGGCGGTGTGGTAGTGGCCGATGAGGTCTTTGTATTGTTTGATTCGCCGAATGACGTCGCCGTTCATGATCTGAACGTGGTAGACGTCAAACAGCAGTTTCATGTTGGGCGAGCCGACTTTCTTGATCAGGTCAACACAAAAATCGACATCGTCGCCGAAGTAACCGGGATGGCCTTTCATCGGATGCGAATCGTCGCGACTGTTGAGGTGTTCGAGCACGAGGTTGATCTTCTTCTTCTCGGCGTAGGGTATGACCTGTTTCCAAAGGTCGACGCAATTCTTCGCGGCCTGTTCATCGGTGATGCCTTTCTCGCGCATACCGGTAAAGGTGATCACGCTTGGCGATCCGACCTCAACGGCGAGATCGATGCCGGCTTTGAGTTTGTCGATGCAGAAGGGATGGTTGGCCTTGTTGAGCGGGCCCTTGCGGAAGCCGTGACTGCCGACGAGAGAGATGTGCAGGCCGGCCTTCTTGGCAGCGGGATAAAACTTGGCATTGATGCCTTCGATGGCCTTGAGTCCGATCGCCGCGCAGTGTTGGATCAACTGCTCAACCGGCATCGGTTTGAAACACCAGCCCATGACCGACTGTTTGATGCGGTTGTGTTTGGTTTTGTAGTCGGCGGGCGGCTGGTCACCTTGATCGACGGCGTGAACCTGCGACGGATTGAAGTTTGCAGCCGCCACAGCAGCGCCTGTGGCGGCAAGCAAGGCGCGGCGAGATACGCGTGGATTGGTGGACTCTGGCATGACGTTTCTCCAAGGTCAGTTGGCGACGAATTGCAGGATGCGGACGGCGTGGCCTTTACTACGGGCATCGGACGACTTGGCGATTCGCAGGACCATTTGATGTTTACCCGATTTGAGCTCAGCAGCAAACATCACGGTGCGTGGGTAGTGCAAACCGCGGCTGAAGCGATGATACAGGTTGACGGCTTTGTATTCGCCGCCGTCGATGCTGACTTCCACGACGCCGGCATCGGGTCCGGCAAGGACGTAGGCGCCGATCGCCGTGCCTTCAAAGGGCACGGACAGCGCCGCCCCCGGCTGGACGGCATGCAGCACTTTGTCCTTGGCGAACCGCGACCGGAATCCACCGGGAATCTTTTTCCAGTTTGGGATACTCCAATCCCAATGAGCATCGATCTTTGCTTTCGCAGGGTCGACAAATCGGCCACGCACGTAGCTGTGGGCATCCAGCAACCAAGGCGACACTTCATCAGTGTCATTGGTAACCGTCGGCCACGGTTTGCGTTGCGGTTTGGCATCAGCCGCCAGCGGCTTGGCCCATGCTCGATCGAACAGGGATTCAATCATGCCTGCACACACCGCATTGCCTGCCTTGGCGGGGTGTGTGCCGCCGTACTGTTTCCACGTGAACGTCTTCGCTTTAATCCGGTCTGCGACTTCCTTCGCAAGGTGAATCACGCTGAGGATGTAATGCTTGGCGACCTTCTCGTGAGCTGCGATCGAGGTCGGTGTCTTACCCTCGCTGATCAGTTTGAGCATGCCGGGGTTGACGAAGTAGACGATCACGATGTCGGCATTGGGGTTGTGTTCCTTGATTTGCCCGACAATCCCTTCCATGCCGCGAATACTGTCGCGCTCAGCGTGGGCGGCGTCCTGATCATCATTGACGGCGAACTCGACAAAGAACAGGTCGACCGGCCCTTTGCTCAGCACGTCGCGCTGCAACCGAAACGCGCCGGTGGTGGAACAGGTCGACGCAATGCCGGCATCAGTAAAACTGAACTTGGTTCTGGGGAATCGCTTCTTGAGGTTGGCCATGACCATCGGACGATAACCGTTCATCTCGGTGATCGAACCGCCCATGAAGGCGACATGTCCTTTGCCTTGCCGCTCGAAGCGAATGCGACAGTTGTTCAGGTCGCCGCGCAGATGCACGTTCGACTCAGCGCCAACCGCAGCGATTGGACACAACAACAAGGCACAGTAAACGATCAGTCGAATCACCATCAAGCTCCTCAAATGCAAAAAGATTGTCGACGTATGCATGATAATCGGGATCGAACATCAGACGAGACGTTCGAGCAGCGCAGGCAATTCGCCGAGATTGGCAATGACGTGGTCGGCGGCGGGCGTATCGACCTTCTCAGCAAACTCGATGGTCTGAATGGTGGTCAACCCGACGTCTTTGGCGCCCTGGATATCGCCTTTGGGGTGGTCGCCGATCATGACGGTGTCGGCGGGTTGGCTGCCGAGCCGGGCCAAGGCGGTCTGGTAGATGCGCGGGTCGGGTTTCTCGACGCCGGTTTCCTCGCTGGTAACGATGGTGGTAAAGAAGCGGTCGAACTCCAGTTTGGCGACCTTGCGCAGTTGCACTTCGGTCGTGTGGTTGGAGATCATCGCGACCGGCCATCGCTGGCTGAGCCATTCGAGGACGGCGTGGGCGTCGGGCTGGGGCTGGGCGATCTGAAGAAACGTAGCCCAGTATGTTTCGTACAGGTTGAGCACGAGTTCGACGTCGGATTTGCCGAGCAACGATTCGACGATCTTCTTAAAGAAAATGACGCGATTGTGCGACGCGCCCTGATTGGCCAGTTCGACCTTCAGTTCGCCGCGCACGAGCCAGTTGAGTTCGACGAAGCGATCGAAGGTGACGTTAACGCGTTGCCGCAGTTGGTCGTGCACGGCACGGAGGGCTTCGCGGTCGCAAGGTGTCCAGTGGAAGAGCGTGTTGTCGAGGTCGATGAGGATCGCTTGGATGGCCATGGTCGACGAAGTATAGGGGTAAACGGGATGGTCGGAGTCGCCTATAATCGACGCGTGCATGTGGCCCTACCCATTCTGGATGATTCGCCGGTGCGACCAAGCTACGCGCAGGGGCCGCGCTCGCTTGATGCGGTGAAACTGCTGCGCATCAGTGTGACGGATCGGTGCAACCTGCGTTGCGTGTATTGCATGCCGTTGGGCGGCGTGCCGTTTGAGGACCAGCGTGATCTACTGTCCGCAGATGAGTTGATAGCAGTCGCGGCGGCGGCGCGGTCCGTGGGGGTGGATCACTTCAAGGTCACCGGCGGCGAGCCGACCGTGCGCGGTGATGTGGTTGATATTGTCGCCGGGCTCAAGGCGTTGCAGCCGCGGGATCTTTCCCTGACGACCAACGGCTTGCTGCTGGATCGCCTTGCCGGCGACCTGAAGGCCGCCGGGCTGGATCGGTTAACGCTCAGTTGTGATTCGCTTCAGGCAGAGCGTTTCGACCGCATCACACGGGGCAAGCTGGCGCCGATTGCTGACGAAAAATCGACCCAATCGTCAACGCTGCTGGACCGGTTCCATCGCGGGCTTGAAGCGGCGCAGCGTGCGGGATTTAAACGGATCAAAATGAATGTCGTCGTCATCGGCGGCGTTAACGACGATGAAGTGATCGACTTTGCGCGGTTGACATATGAACACGACTGGACCGTGCGGTTCATCGAATACATGCCGCTCGGCGACAGCGTGTTAACCGAGGGCGAACCGGCGGACGGTCATGGTTATCTGGTCGACAATACCGATGTGATGGACCGCATCGAACAGGCCATGGGACCGATGACGCCGATTCATCGTGAGAACGAACTCGGCGTCGGGCCGGCGAAGGTGTTCCAATTGGACGGTGCTCGTGGCCGACTTGGTTTCATCAGTGCGATGAGCAAGCCGTTCTGTGAGACGTGCAATCGCCTGCGTCTGACCGCGACGGGTGAACTGCGTAGCTGCTTGTTCGACGGCGGTGAAGTAAGTGTGCTGCCGGCATTGCGGCCGATCACGGACACGGAACAGATTGTTCGCATGATGCGACAGTGCGTGGCCATGAAACCCGACGTGCACAGTGATCGTGGAAATCGACAGATGAGTCAGTTGGGAGGGTGAGGAATAGAGAATCGGGATCAGAATTCGGGGATCGGAATTCGGGCATTGCGACTCGCAGATTGGAGTTTGAATATGAAACACTTCGCAAAACTTATCGTCTTCGTCATTGCGATTGCCTGGACGGCGTCGACGCACACTATCGCTGCAGAAAAACCCGCGCCCGGCAAATGGGTGTCGCTGTTCAACGGCAAGAACCTCGACGGTTGGACGCCGAAGATTCGCTATGAAAAGCTTGGAAAAGACAAGGACAACACATTCCGTGTCAAGGATGGTGTGATTCAGGTCGGGTATGAAAAGTACGATGAGTTCGGCGAACGATTCGGACACCTGTTTTACAAAGACATATTCAGAAGCTATCGCATTCGCGTCGAATACCGTTTCACCGGCGAACAATGCAAAGGCGGGCCCGGTTGGGCGTTCCGCAACAGCGGCATCATGGTGCACGGGCAGTCGGCGAAGTCGATGGGCAAAGACCAGAAGTTCCCCGCGTCGATCGAAGTGCAACTGCTCGGCGGCAAAGGTTCCGGCAACCGCACCACCGCCAACCTCTGCACGCCCGGCACGCACGTGGTGATGAACGGCAAACTGTTCAAGCCGCACTGCACCAACTCCAAGAGCAAGACGTACCACGGCGATCAATGGGTTACTTGTGAAGTTGAGGTACGCGCCGGCAAGGTGATCAAACACTACATCAACGGCGAAAAGGTGATGGAATACCAACAGCCGCAACTCGACGGCGGCGACAAAGACCTGCTCAAAGCCAACGGCGGCAAAGTCCTGCTGACCGAAGGGACCATTTCACTTCAGTCGGAAAGCCATCCGTGCGAATTTCGGAAGGTGGAGATCATGTTGTTAACGGATTGATCGATAAGACACCGTGGGTGTTTTTTACTCGGCGATGTCTTTATCCGGAAACGGAAACGTCTCCGGCAGCACGGTAATTTCCGTGCTTAAACCGAACGGCGCGCCGCCGTTGTGGGGGAAGCGGAGTTCGACGTAGTAAGCCAGCCAGCCTTCCTTCGGCTGGTCAAGTTGGACGGTGACGTGGCCGTCACCTTTGAGCGGCGTGCTCGTCCAGCGTGCGCGGCGGAAATCGCGGTTGGGTGACGTGGCCCGCCACAAGGTCGGAATGACGGCTTTGTCTTTCCACTTGACCGTCAACTTGCCGTTCTGCTCACGAGACCAATTCATCAGCGGCAGGGTCTTGCCGCTGAGGGTCTGATCGAAGAACGCGAGGAGTGTCGGGAAGATGCCCGCGCCGAGGCCGTGGCCGGTGTTGGGTTCATAGTAGAGA
>JANQKH010000827.1 GCA_028281215.1 Phycisphaeraceae bacterium
TGGCGTTCAGCGGCGGGTTCGTGGCAATCACGCGCGGACCGACGGCCGGGCTGATCACGTCAACCTGATTGGACTGGCTGATCAAAATGCGACCATCATCTGTGGTGATTACCATGTCGCCGCGCGTGCCGCCCTGTCCGAGCGTAACCGTTTGCAGCGTGACAATATCAACCATCGTCAACTCACTGCCCTGTGCGCCGCGCGGGCCGTTGTTGTGTGTCACAAACAGCAGGCCTTCCAGATCACTGCCGACCTGACCGAACGTGATCGAGTCCACGCGCGTTTCAAACAAGAGCATCGTTTCGGCGCGACCGGTCGGCGTGAAGCGAATGATCTCACCCCGGTCAGGCCATACCGCACCCCACAGCGTGCCGTCCGGATGGAAGGCGAGGCTGCCGACGCGGATATCGCTGAAGTGGGTGAACTTGAGTGTTTGCGGGTCGAAGATTTCAACGCCTCGCGTGCTCGACACGACGAGCATGCCGCTGTTTGAATCCAACTCGACCGACTGCGAAATGCCTTCGCCGAACGCGCCGAGGATTTGTCCCGTTTCGCCGTCCAGTTGCAGCAACGGACCGCCGCCGGTCGCCGCCCACAGGTTGCCGTCGAGGTCGAACGCCAGATCGAAGATCGGTTCATCGAGGGTGATCAGCGGGTCGCCCACTTCTTCTCCGGCCGCATCGACGAGGAACAAACTGCCCCGATTGGCGCCGCCGCTGATGAAGAAGTCACCGTCCGGCTGCTGCGCGATTGCCATCGGTCCGATGTCGCCGTGGCTTTGCGGAATGCCGGTGGCGAACGCCCGAGCCGGTAACAGTGTGGAACTGAACTCCGATCGCCCTGAGTTGGGCAACTGCGCGGGAATGCCCGCCAGCGCTTGCAGGAACAACGCATTGGTTGACGGTTCGGGACTCGGCTCTGGTGGCACGCCGAAATCAGGCGGCGTCGTCTGTTCCACCTCCGGCAATGTGCCCAGATTCACGCCGGAATCATCACTGGGCACCACCGGGCCAACGGGCGGCAGTTCCTGGTTGCCCGCGTTGTCGGTCGCGATGGCGAGGAACTCGTACTCAACGCCGGCTTCACCGTCGAAGAAGAACGACGTCTCCTGCGTCTTGGCAAGAAGAATCTCAAACGCGCCGCCGTCTTCCGCAACGTAGATCGTTACGTGGCGAACTTCGGAGCCACCCGGATCATCCACAGCCGACCAGTTCAGGTTGAAATCATCGGCGCCGACAATGACCGGCGTGGCGGTAAGCGTCGTCGTCGGTGCGATGGCGTCGAGCGTGTGCGTGACCGTGTTCGTATCCTGCGGCGGCTGAGTATTGAACAACACGCGAGCCGAGGCGGTGATTTCATCGCCGGTGGCCGCGGCGGCGTTCGGTTCCACCGTGTAGGTAACGAATCCGCTGCCGTTGCCCGCGGCATCGTTCGGCGCGAGCAGGCCGCGTTCCGGATCGTTAAGTACTTCGCCGGTTAGCGGATCAATCGCCTGGAGCAACCACGTTGCAGTGTTGGACGACACATCCAGCCCCGCAGTGACGCGCAGGATGAATCCCTTCGCATCGACGAAATCAAACTCGCCTTGGAAGAAGCCGCGCCCTTGCGGCAGGCGAACCTGAATATCGCCCACGCGCAAGTCGCCCAGGTTGAATGACGAAGGTTCGATCGAATCGTCAAGCTGCGTGACGATGCGCACCTCGCCGACGTGCGACTCAGCCGTGGATGAGTTTTCAAACTCGATGGTGTAAGGCAGGTCAAAGCCGTTGGGCAGGAATTGCGAATCACCGAAACCGATCGGGCCGATGATGTTCGCCAGTTCGCTGAGCGATCCGTCCTCGGCGAAGAATCGTTCAAAGTCGGGCGTTGGAATCGCGCCGCCGGGCACTTCAAACGTGGCTTCGCGGAACGGCACGGTAATCGTGAACGTCTCAAAGTGCGTGGGATGAGACAGGCCCAGGTCAAAGGCTTCAAAGTCGGTAAGGTTGCCACCGGAGATGTCACTC
>JANQKH010000868.1 GCA_028281215.1 Phycisphaeraceae bacterium
GTGATCGCCCGCCAAGCGAAGGATCAATCGTATTAAGGGCGCCGACGCCGGCGTTGACCAATGCATTCTGCTTCGCTTTGATCGCCGCCTTTCGAATAACGGTGCGTCGGGCGGGCTCGTAACCCACGCGGCAACCGAGCGCGGCCAGCAGGTCGCGCATGTTGCGGATGTCGGAGAGGTCGGGCACGTCGCGGAGGATGACCGGCTCGTCGGTCATCAGCGCGGTGGCCATGAGGGGCAGGCTCGCGTTTTTGGAGCCGTGAATTCGAAGATCGCCACAGAGGCGTTTCCCGCCGTGGATAAGGAATGCGTCCATGCGCCGAACACCTTCGCAGAAGAACTGGTGGATTGCAACTGGAAAAGACGACTGCCCGGATGCATTCGCCGTCACCAACATTTCATCGGCGGGTTGGGTTGCTTCGCTGGAAAAAAGAAGGGGTTATCAAGCAGAGTCCGGCAAGCCTGCCTGGTTACTCAACGCTGGCGCCGGCGCGGTATTTTTTCACCGCATTCCGGGCACTTTTCCAAGTGATCACTGCCGCGCAGGTCGTAGTTGCATTTCAGGCAACGCTTGTTGAACAGGCGGTGCATCTTGCGCTGTTCAATCTTCCAGGCAATCCATTCGGGCAACGCTTTGGCGACGAAGATGCCAACAATGAATATCGGAATGAACGCATATTCCCAGAAGGTCCAGCCCATGGTGATGTGCAGGATAGCGGCAACGGGCGATGGATTTTCATTTACGGATTAGACGGGTTGCGCTTTGTCTTGCGCCACGGTGACCGAAGCCACAACGCCGGTACCGGTCAGTTCGAGCATCCGATCAAGCGCCTCGAGTGACCACTTTTTCACTTCATCGTCGACCTTGATCTGGTTGACGACTTTGCCCTCGGCGAGGTTGTCCATCACGTAGAGCAAATGCGGCATGTCGATGCGGTACATCGTGGTGCACAGGCATTGGCAATCGGAGAGCATGCGGACGGTGACGCCGCGCTCTTTGGCCGCGTTGGCGAGGCGGTTGACCATGTGCACTTCGGTGCCGATCGCCCAGCGTGAACCGGGCTTGGCGGTTTCGATCGCCTTTTTGATGCCTTCGGTCGAGCCGGTCATGTCGGCTTTGAGCACGACGTCGTGATCGCATTCGGGATGCACCATGACGGTGACGTCCGGCCACATCGCGCGAATCTCGTCCACATGCTCCGGCCGAAAAAGCTTGTGCACCGAGCAGTGACCTTTCCAGAGGATGAACGTGGACCGTTCGACATCGTCGCGATCAAGGCCGCCGAAGCCGTCGGGTGATTTGGGATCCCACACGCACATCTGCGTGGCGACGTCATAACCCATTGACGCGGCCGTGTTGCGGCCGAGGTGTTGGTCCGGCAGGAAGAGAATCTTGATTTCTTCGTTTTCGCCGCGTGGTTGCGTCCCGCCGGCGAGCGCCCATTCGAAGACGCGTTCGCAGTTGGAACTGGTGCACACCGCCCCACCGTGCTTGCCGCAGAAGGCTTTGATGGCGGCGGAACTGTTCATATAGCAGATGGGGATGACACGGACGGAGGGATCGAGGGATCGGGCCATCGAGCCATCGAGGGATCGACGATCACTCTCCTTGCCTTGATCACTTGATGGCTTAGTCCCTCGATCGGTGATCTCCTCCCATGCCTCCACGGTCTCGGTGTAGTTGGCCATGTCGGCCATGGAGCAACCGGCGCCGAGGTCGGGAAGAATAACGATGGTTTGCTCAGGCGTGAGAATGTCGGCACTTTCAGCCATGAAGTGCACGCCGAGGAAGATGACGTACTTCGCGCCGGTTTCTTCCACGCGCTCGGCGGCAAGTTGGCTGAGTTTGAAACTGTCGCCATCGAAGTCGGCGAACTGAATGACGTCGTCCTGCTGGTAGTGGTGGCCGAGGATCACCAGGTCGTCACCCAACTCAGCCCGCCGCGCACGGATCGCGTCGACCAACTCGGGGTCGGTCATCTTCGTGTAGCGATCGGGAAGCGCGGGCTGCCAGAGCATGAGTGAGTTTTCCTTTCTTTGCTGCATTATAGGATTGCGCGCATGTGATGGCGAGATGGATCACATCACCTCAGGACACAACTTCCGAAATGCCATAGGCAAAGTGTTTTTACGCCGTACCGCTGAGTTTGCGCACCGTTTGATCGAAGTTCTTCACCGATGCCGTGAGATAGATGTAGACGATCATCGTGTAGCCGCCGGCTGCAATCAGTGCAGCCATGAAGAGATTCGCCCGCGCGCCGGCCGGAGCGTCGGCGTAACCTTCCACACTGTTCCACGGGTTCACGATCATCATCAGGTTGGTCACCGGACTGAACGCATTGAGAATCGGGCCGACGACGGCGACGTTTTCCGCCGCGTTCAATCCGCAAAAGCCAAGCAGCAGCGAAAGCGAACCGATGATCGCCACGGAGGGAATCACCGCGCCCATCACGCCCTTCGATTTGATCGACCACACCAGCCCCACTGTCACGCAAAGCGAAACAAACGGCACGAGCATCATCGGCAACAGGAACATCGATTCGATGTTCAGCAGCGGCTCATCGGGATACACATTCGTACCCACCTGATAGCGCACCCGCGCATCGGTCGCGGCCACGTAAAGACAGGCAATCACCAGCGTCGATACCGGTACGGCGATCAATGTCGTGAGAAACTGCACGAGGCCGCGCAATTTGCCCCAGACGTAATATTTCGGCGTGATCGGTGTGGTGAGCAGCAGATCAAGTGTGCCGTCCTCGCGCTCTTTGCTCACGCTGCCGGCGCTCATATAAATCGCGACGAGCACGATGATGGCGATCTCCAGCCAGAGCATCGCCGAGAGAATCATGCGAAACGCCGGCCCCTGATCCGGCGGGCGGCCGCCGAGCGGACCAGCGACGCGCGGCAGGCTGTCGGTGTGATACATCACCACCAGCACGATCGCGCCGATGATGCCGCTCGCGAGAAACCCCCATCGCGCGAGAATACCCGCCGCCACTTTGCCCCGCGCTTTCGATTCCTTCCACGCGATCGGGTTGTGCCACACCGTGCGCGGCGGACGAGTGCGCTCACCGGCCGGCGCCAGTCGCAATGCGCGGCGCATTCCTTTCGGCATCGGAATGATTGATTCGCCCTGACCCAACCGCCGCACAAGCGTCGCGCTGAACAACAACAGACTGGAACTGATCAACAACGTAATCGATGCAAACGCCCCAAGCGGATTGGTCATGTAGAAACCGGCCAGGCCGCCTTGCGTGGAAGTGGTCGGCGGGCGGTAGTTCGGATCGAACGATGAGAGCAATACGAGCAATGGGTTCAAAGGCGTGAGCCACGTCGTCTCTTTGGGGTTGGCGGCGGAAGCTCGCACCATGAAGTCAACCGCGTAACTGCCCACCAGGTACGCGGCGATGGCGATGATGAACACGAACACCGCCTTGCGACCGCCCGTGCGCAACACACTGATCGTCACCGCGACACTGCCGACGAGCAATGCCGCCAGCGCCGACACAACAAACGCGACAAACACCGCGCGAATCGGCACACCGCCGAAGATGAGCAACACCGAGAACAATGGCAGGCCGCTGAGCAACAGCGCGATGACGAAGTAGAGTCGGCTCAGCAACGAACCGAGCACGATCTGTAAGTTAGACAGCGGCGTGGTCAGCAGGATGTCGAACGTTTCGCCCTGCCGTTCCTGGTTGATCGCCCCGGCCATGAACATCGGCGCGATCAGACAGACGAGAATGACCTGCCCTTGCGCGACGAGATTAAAAAGTTTCGCGCCCGCTTTGGCCAGGTCGGTGATGGTGGCCTCAGAGCCCATGCCTTCGCCGCCGAGCAGGCCGATGAGCACGAGCATGATCAGCGCGCCGAGGTAACCCATGCGCACCCAGAAGTCGCGCGCCCGTTGCGAACCGCCCTGCACAATGCGCACGACAATCGGATTCGCCGGGGCCAGGTACCAAAGCCAACGGGCAATCGCTTGCATGGTGGCAAATGATAGCGGGAATGGAGGTCGGAAGTGGGAGGTCGAAAGCGGGAAGTTTGAAGTTAGAACGGGGGAGCGGGAAATTCCCAAGCCATAGCAGCATCGCACTTCCAACTTCCCACTTCCAACTTTCCTATCATGCCCTCATGGATCTGTTGCGCGCCACCAATCTGGTCAAAACCTACTCCGGCAGACGCGTCGTTGATCAGGTGTCTTTCTCCGTCGGCGAGGGGGAGATCGTCGGGTTGCTCGGTCGCAACGGCGCGGGCAAGACGACGAGCTTCCGAATGGCGATGGGCATGATTGAACCGGATGAAGGTTCGGTCGAGTTTCAAGGCCAGGAAGTGACCAAGCGGCCGATGTATCAACGGGCGCAACTTGGGATGGGATATCTCGCCCAGGAGCCGACGATTTTTCAGCGGCTGACCGTCTTCGACAACCTGATGGCAATCCTCGAAACAACGAAATTAAGCCGATCCGACCGCAAAACCCGCGCGAACGAACTGCTCGAAAAATTCGACCTGACCAAAACCCGCAAGCAACTGGCCCGTACACTGTCAGGCGGGGAGAAACGCAAGCTGGAAATCGCCCGCGCCCTGATCACCGAGCCGGCGATCATGCTGCTCGACGAACCGTTCAGCGGCGTGGATCCGATCGCGGTGGAAGACCTTCAGCGCGAAGTGTCGGCCTTGAGGGACCGCGACCGCATCGCCACGTTGATCACCGATCACAACGAACGCCGCGTGCTGGAAATGTGCGACCGGATTTACGTGATCTTTGAAGGCGAAGTGTTTGCCGAGGGCTCACCGCGAGAAATCGTTGAAAACGAAATGGTCCGCAAACGCTACATCGGCGAAAGCCTCAATTCAGTGGATTTTCGATCATGAGACGACATCAACGAACGGATTCAACGACGAAAGATGACCCGCGGCGCGTGCACGCAGTACTCGCGTTGTTCATCGCCCTGCCCGTGCTCATGTTGTGGTTTACACGGGACACGGCCGCGGCGCCGCAGTTCCCCAACCGCGTCATCGGCAAGGCCGGCCGATCCCCGATCAACGCGACCGAAGTGATTCAACCGATCTACAAAGACCTCGTGCGCGTTGCCGGATCCACCAACCGCGAAGCCTTTATGAAGCAGGCGAACCAACTGCTGACCGTGCGTGTTTACACCGTCACGTACAGCCGACTCGTCGCCCACACCATGCTCGAAAAAATGCCGGTCACCGACCGCACGGCGTTTGAAAACACAATCGAACTACACAAGCAGAAGTTGATCAAGGAATTCGGCAACGGCGACGCCGACGTGGCTGACCAGCAACTGCGCAAAGAGCGCGGCATCACGCTCGAACAACTGGTCATCAACGCCAAAACAACGATGCTTGTGCAGCAGTTTCAGAAAGCGCTCAAGTCGAGCGTGCCGCCGGTCACCGACGCCCAGGCGATTGAGTTCTACAAAGCCAACGGCGACAAGTTCAACGTCGAAGACCAGCGGCGCATCCGGTTGATCCAGATCGACCCGAAAGACAAGGCGGCCATGACCGCCGCGCTCAAAGCCGGCACACCATTCGCCGATGTGGCGAAATCGAAAACGAACCTGTTCCGCGCCGACCGCGGCGGCGACATGGGCGATGTGCCGGGCAAAACCATCTTCGCCAACAAAACTGTCAACGAAGCGACGCTTGCCCTGAAACAGGGCGAAACTTCGCCGCCGATCGACGTCGACGGCAAGGTGTGGTGGGTGCACGTCGAAAAACTTTCACTCGGCCAGGCCGAACCCACCGCCGAGCAACGCGACGCCATCCGCAAGGAACTCGAAACCCAACAATTCGCCCTGCTCGAACGTCACTATCGCGCGCGGCTGTTCAAAACCGTCGAACACACGAAAATCGAAGACATGGTCATCGCGTTGCAGCCCTATCTGGTGGCGATTTTTGATAACGCGAATGATCGGTGATGTGAAAGAACGCCAAACGAACGCATGGCCTCAAGTTTGCGCCCCTGGTAGCTCGCCTGCCAGTGCAAGGACCGAACCACCTCCCCACTGGCAGACAAGCTGCCAGTGGCACCAGGCGAAACCAAAGCCCAAGTGTGACACCCAGCAATTGACCGCTTCATTCACATCGCCCGATCAATCCACCCGCCACCGAGGCACTCATCACCGTCGTAACACGCCACCGCCTGACCGGGGCTGACCGCCTTTTGCGGCTCGGCGAAACGCACTTCGATTTCATCGTCGCCGATCCATGCCACCGTCGCCCGCACCGGTTCGCTGTTGGAACGAATTTTGGCGTGCACCGCCATCGGCTCGGTTGGCCGATCGTCGCGCAGCCAGTTGCATTGCGAAGCGGTCAGCGCGCCCGCGTAGGTGTCCGCTTCCACGCCGAGCGTCACTGTGTTCGCTTCGGCGTCTTTATTGATCACGTACAACGGCACATCGCCGGTCACACCAAGGCCGCGGCGTTGACCGATGGTGAAATTCTGATGCCCATCATGTTGACCGATCGACTTGCCTTCCATATCGAGCAGTTCACCAGGTTGCATGGCGTCCGGCTCGCGGTTCTGTAAAAACCCACGGTAGTTGTTGTCGGGCACGAAACAGATTTCATAGCTGTCCGGCTTGTCGAATACCGGCAGGCCGCGCTGTTCCGCCATCGCGCGCACGTCGGCTTTGTGATAATTGCCGATCGGCAGCAACATACGATCCAGGCGGGCGCGCTTCGTACCGAACAACACGTAACTTTGATCCTTGTGTCGATCGACACCTTGAAGCAGGCGCGGGCGCCCACCGCTGTGATCTACGCGAGCGTAGTGACCGGTGGCGATAAAGTCGGCGTCGATCGAGTCGGCGTAATCCAGCAACTTGCCGAACTTGAGCCAGTCGTTGCATCGGACACACGGGTTGGGCGTGCGGCCGGCGTGGTATTCGTCCGCGAAGTAATCCATGATCCGCCCGAAATCCCGTTTGAAGTTCATGACATAAAAGGGGATGTCCAACATGGCGGCCACAAGCCGGGCGTCGGCGGCGTCGTTGATTGAACAGCAGCCCTGCCGGTTTTTTTTCGTCGGATCACACGCCACCGGCTCATCATCCCGCTCGAATCCGTCGTAGGCGCCGTTCAACGGCAAGTC
>JANQKH010000870.1 GCA_028281215.1 Phycisphaeraceae bacterium
CTCGTTCATCCTGCACCGCATGCGCATTTGCCGCCGCAAGCTGTACATGATCGATCAGGAACCGGAACAATCGGAGTCGGCTCCGGCGATACAGTCGGAAGTTGAAAAGACCGCCAACGCTGCCGAGTAATCTGATTGGCGAATCATTGGTGTGCCCATCGCACGCAGGTTTCCAGAGGCTTCACAATGCAGTTCGATCCGACGCGCTGGTCATGCTTTCGAAAGCTGGCGGCGAGGCCGGTGATTTGCGTCATGCTGTTGGGCGCGGCGGCGTTTGGTTCTGCTGCGCTTGCGGCGACGCTGTCGGGCATACCCGTTCCCTTCGTACACGACGAGTTCAGTTACCTGCTCGCCGGTGAAACGTTCTCGAAGTTTCGGCTGACCAATCCGACACATCCGTTGTGGATGTTCTTCGAGAGCATGCACATCGTCCACGAGCCGAGCTATGCGTCGATGTATCCACCCGGCCAGGGGATGGCGCTGGCGATTGGGTATTGGCTGGGTCATCCGATTGTGGGCGTGTGGTTGAGCGTGGCGGCCATGGCTTCGGCGGTTTATTGGATGCTGCTCGGTTGGGTGCCGCGGCGATGGGCGCTGCTCGGCGGGGCGATGGCGGTGTTGAAATGGACGATTCTCGGCCGTGCGGCGCCGATGGCCGTGGCCGGGTATTTCAGCCAGACCTACTACGGGGGCGCGGTGCAGGCGATCGGCGGGGCGCTGTTGTTCGGCGGGCTGGCGCGCATCGTTGGTGTACGCGCCGCGTGCGCCAAACCCAGCGCGGTCAATGCCGTGATCATGGCGTTCGGTGTCGCATTGCTCGCCAACACGCGGCCGTTTGAAGGCATGATGCTCAGCCTGCCGGCGGCGGTGATTCTGCTCGCATGGCTGGTTCGCCGACCGGTCGCCGAGCGCATGCAGGCGATTAAGCGTGTGGTCGTGCCAGCCGGTGTGGTGATCGTTTTGATGGTCGCGTTCATCGCCACGTATAACCAACAGGTCACCGGCAAAGTCAGCAAGCTCCCGTGGCAGCATCATCACGAACAGTATTGCACGTTCCCGGTTTTTCTCTGGCAGCAACCTAGCGAGCCGCCCGGCTGGAACCACGCCGAACTCGAACACATGCACGGCACGTGGGAGTTGGACCTGTGGCGAAAGCACCGGTCGGCCGAGGGCATGATCCGCCTGACCGGCCGCAAGTCAAGCATCCTCTGGGCGTTCTACGTCGCCCCGTTACCGAGACTCGGACCGGTATCCGAGCAGCCGCCCGACTGGGCAAAAGAAAACGTCGCCAAGTATTTCTTTGATTGGTTCAAAGGCATTTCGGTGGCGGAGTTGATTCTGGGTTTTGTGCTGACCGTGCCGTTGTTCATGCTCGTGCGATTGCTGCGACTGAAGTGGACACTGTTTGCGATCGGCTGCTGCGGCGTGGTGGTGGCGGGCAACCTGGTGACCTCGCTTACCGCGCCGCATTACGCCGCACCCGCGGCGGCAATGTTCATGCTCGTGATCGTGCAGGCGCTGCGTGCCACGCGTATTTCTTTCGGCAACGGCGGCAGACGGCTGTTCGCGATTGTTATGGTGATCACCGTCTGTTCATTCGCTTACGGTTTCGTACCGATGGCGCGCGAAGGCGCCGTCAACTGGTATCACCAGCGCACGCGCATCATCGAACAACTCGAATCAACTGACGGTCAACATCTGGTGATTGTGAAATACGGCCCGCATCACGATGTACACAAGGAATGGGTCTTCAACGGCTCTGACATTGACACATCCAAAATCGTCTGGGCCCGCGACATGGGACAGGAGAAAAATCAGGCGTTGCTGGACTACTTCAAGGACCGCAAGGTGTGGTTGCTTGACATTGAAGATGATGATGCGAAGCACGTGTTGAAGCCGGTTGAGTGACGGCTTGGAGGTGATTCCCGTCCTAACGCGCGCATGTGAGTTATCGGGTTTCCGCAGATTCCGGTTGTACCGATTAAGCCGGTTGCGGATTCGGACGATGACGGGGGTGTCTCCCGGTTTGTCTGGAATTCACCACGGATGTTCGCCATGCGTATTGCCCTTGATGCCCGTCCGATTTTTAACGCTTCATCTGCTGACCACCCGCGTGGGCGATGGCTGACGCAGCTATACAGTCACTTGCACGACGTTCGGCCCGACTGGCGGACGTTGGCGTACCATCGGCCATTGGACGACGAGGCGGCGTTGCGATTCACACCGAACGGTATGACTTCGCGGCCGATCAATTTGTTGGGTGATCGCATGCAGGCCTGGGCGCGATGGCGGTTGCCGTTTGCCGCCTGGCGGGAACAGGCGGGTCTGGTGCATGGCACGCTGCTGAGTTGTCCGTCGGTACCTGGCGTGCCGACGGTGGTTTCGATTGATCACCTGATTCCGATCGAATCGCCGAGCCACTTCACCGCGCGGCAGACGTCAGGTTTTGAACAGCGCGTGCGACAGGTTTGCAAGCGCGCGGACGCCATTGTTGTACCGACCGAACATCTGCGCACGCAACTGGTCGTGCGGTTTCAGGCCGAGCCCGGTCGCATTCATGTGGTCGCGCCGGGTGTCGATTCGAGTATTCAACATGTACCGGCCAATCGCTGGTCGGGTGTCATGCAACGTTACGGTTTGAACAAGCCGTTCGTGTTGCACTACGGACGCGACGTGCCCTATCGCAACACGCGCCGGTTGATCGAAGCGTGGGCCATGGCTGACAACCGCATTCGTCAGCGCATGCAGTTGTTGATCGTCGGGCTCAATGAATCAACCGGGCAGGATCTTGTGGCGATTGTCAATCGTCTGGGTTTAAGCCAGAGCGTTCGATTGATGCGTAACTTCGCCGAGGCGGGCGATCGTTCGGTCTTGCTCAGCGCCGCGGACATCACCGCCGTGCCTTGTCGGGCGAGTGGATTCCCGTTGTTCATGCTTGAAGCTTGGAAGACACGGTCGGCGGTCATTGCCGGTCGCGTGTCGGGCATGGAATCGATCGCGGGCGATGCGGCAACGCTTGTCGAACCGGGCGATCCGTGTGCGATTGCGCGGGCGATGAAACGGCTGGTCGTCGATGCACGCTTCCGCACCCATCAAGTTGATCACGGCGTGCGACGATTGAAAGCATTTTCCTGGCAATACGCCGCGGATTCGTTTGTCCGATTGATCGAAGATCTGGCGAACGTTCCCGTAATGGTGGAACCGGACGAAGCCGTGCAGCGCAAGGCGGCATGACCGTTGCGGCAGGTTGAATCAGTTTTCCGCGCTTGCGATCGCTTCGGCTTTCTCGCGGCCGTTCTCCGGCAGCCAGCCTTCGCAATACAGGCTCGCCAGTCCCAGCCAGCCGGCGGTTTCCGCCGACTGGGCGGCCGGCTGTTGCCAGCGTTCAATCTGCACGCGATCCATGATTTCCTTGAGCGTCTGGCTTCGCACCGACTCTTCGAGCGCGTCGGAAAAATTGGCATAACCGGTTAATTCGCTGACCAGCACAAGCCGGTTCGGACGGATGAAATTCACAGCGTTAGCAACGCCCATGGCAAAGTGGCCGATCGTTTGTGACATCGCTTCGTCGTCATCGTGATACGCCGCCGCCAGTTCCGCCAAGGTGCCCTCGGCCACGCCCTGTTTACGCAAAAAGTCCGTGCTGAACACGCGCTCGAGGCAACCGACGCGACCGCAATAGCAGCGGTCGGTCTCGACCGGTAATCGGGTGTGCCCCAGTTCGTTGGCGGCGGTGACGCACCCGCGGTTGGGGCGGCCGGCTATCAACACCGCCGAGCCGACCTGTCCGTCATCAAAGTAAACCAGCAACACGTCATCGCTTTGCCCGGCACGGTGGGTGAGCAACCATCGTGCGGCCAGGGCATGCATGTCGTTTTCAAGCACGTAGTAGGGGGCCGTGCTGGCGACTTCATGAATCGGCGCCAGTGAGATTTCACCAAAGCCGGGCCAGGCGGAACTGAATAGAATCGAATCACTATGCGGATCGACGAATCCGGGCGTCGCCAGTCCGATGCACAGCGTGGCGTCAGATATTTCTTCCTGCAACAGATCGCGCGCCGTGCGAATGATGGTGCCCGGTTCCTTGACCTTGCGTGACGCGGGGGCTTCGACAAGTTTGCCTTGCAGGTTTAGCTTGGCAATTTCGACGCGACCAGGTCGAATCGCCAGTCCAAGCACGTGTCGGCGTTGGGTGTCAATCTCCAGCGGCACGCGCGGTCGACCTCGCAGGCGTCTTTTTTTCGACGTTTTGTCGTCGGCCTCCGGTTCGCCTTGTCGGGTGCGCGGTTGGCTGGTCGGTTCGCATTCACGAATGATGCCGTCGTCCAGCAACGAGGCGGTGTCGGAGCCGACGGTGTTGGGTCGAATGCCCGTCCGCTCATGCAACTCCCACCGGCTCAACGGGCCTTCCGCCCATAGGCATTGGAGCAAGTCACGCTGTCGATTGGGGATCATGGTGCCGCATTCTGGCAGCAAAACCAATTATTATCAAGTAGCGGAACTTGGTTGCGTGCGCGCGATAATTAACAAGTCGGTGGTCATTCGCTCTTGTCGTCCGGCGCAGCGTCCAGCCATGCGTCGGCCTGCGGGCGATCCGATTCGCCGTACGCTTCAACGATGCGCTGCACCAGGCTGTGGCGGACGATGTCTTCCGCGGCAAGCGTGACCATCGCGACGCCCTTCACACGGCGCAGCCGACGGGCGGCGTCGATCAGTCCGCTATCGCGCGGGTCGGGAAGGTCAATCTGGCT
>JANQKH010000004.1 GCA_028281215.1 Phycisphaeraceae bacterium
CGGGTCGTACATCTCGACGCAAAGCATCGCGAAGCCGGCGAGCACCAGACCCCAGACCACGACACCGACGCGGCCAGCGAACACGTAGTGTCGCGGCGATTTGTCGCGCACCACGTGTTTGTAAACGTCGCTGACCATCGCCGACGACATCGCATTGAGCGCGGAATTCAAACTTGAAAGCCCAGCCGCGAACAGCCCCGCCATCAGCAACCCCTTCATGCCGACGGGCAGTTCGCGCACGATGAAGGTGGCGAAAATGTATTGGTGGCGGATCGGTTCATAATCTGGCGCGGCATCCCCCATCAGGTCCGGCCGCTTATAGAAAATGAACAGTCCCAACCCGACCGCCATGAACAGCGCGGTGATCGGAACATTCACGACAATGGACATCAGCACCGATGCACTGCCCCGCGCGCCGCTCTTGCAAGTGAGCATGCGCTGGGCCATGTCCTGATCCGTACCGTAGGCGGCGATGTTGAGCAGCACGATTCCGGTCAGAGCAGTTAGCAGCGTGTAAGTCTGCGAAAAGTCCACCGTCACTTTGCTGGGGTTGCCGGCGTCCTGCTCAATGCCGATCGGTACGACCGTGAGTTTCGACGGCGCCGATTCACCGGCCGCGCTGTCCACGGCCGCACCGGTCTCAGCTACCGGCGTCGGATTCCGCAGCGCATCGACAATCGCATCCCACTCCAGCGGGATATTCGACCACAGCACCCACAGCGCCGCCGCCGCCGCGCCGACAAAGATGAGCAGTTGCAGCGCATCGGTCCAGATGACGCTACGAATCCCGCCGACCAACGTGTAGGCGATGCCGACCGCCGCCATCGCCGTGATGGCGATGCGCATGCCGTTGGCGGCCTGGCTCTTGTCTTCAACTTCGCCGAACAGGATCAGCGCCGCGGGGATCGCCACGATGAACAGCCGCGCGCCGCTCGCGAACACCCGGCCGAGCATGAACATCACACTCGCGGCCTGTTTGGCAGGTCGGCCGACCCGTTGTTCAAGCAGTTCGTACACCGTCGAAACGTTGCTGCGATAGAACGCGGGGATGAAAAAGCAGGCGACGATGAGCACGCCGATCACCACCCCGATGTTGACTGACAGGTACGAAAGATCGCCGACATACGACTGTTGCGGCCCGCCGATGAACGTCGCCGCACTGAGCGCGGTGGCGACGATGCTCATCGCCACCGCCCAAGCCGGCATGCGCCGTCCGCCGAGGAAATAATCGTCCGTGCTCTCCTGCTTCCGCCGCGAGAGCAGGAATCCGCTGACCGCGATGATGAGGAAGTACCCACCGAGCACGAGCCAATCGGTGGTGGCAAATGATGAAGCATCCGACGGAGGCCATGACGGCGGCACGGCGGCGGTGCCGGAGGCATCCGATGCCAGCCACAAATGAAACGAACCATCCATGGTCCCTGACGCATTCATGCGCAAAGCGTACCACATCCGGCACTTATCAGCCGCAACTGCCTAGCAACCGCGCACCCGGCGCTCGGAATCGGCGATGGCACTGTTCTTGCTTGCTTCTGAACCCCGCACGATCGACCGTGTGTTGAACGAAGTTCGACAACGCACGCAAACACGCCAACAACGCAAACAACGAACGTCTTGACGCAATGAAGTGGGGCGACGCGGCGATCGTGCTTTTAATGGAGTCTGACCATGACCTCCGGCTACCTCATCGACATGGACGGTGTGATTTATCGCGGCAACAAGATGATCCCTGGCGCCGATCTGTTCATCCAGCAACTGCTCGCCCGCGATGTGCCTTTCACGTTCCTGACCAACAACAGCCAGCGCACGCGGCGCGATGTGTGCGAGAAACTGCGACGCATGGGGTTTCCCATTGGCGAGCAACACGTCTTCACCTGCGCGATGGCGACCGCGCGATTTCTTGCACGACAGAAACCCGACGGCACCGCGTTCGTCATCGGCGAAGGCGGCCTCCTCACCGCGCTGCATCGCAACGGCTACGCCGTCGTTGACAAGGATCCCGACTTTGTGGTCGTCGGCGAAGGCAGAACTTTCAACGCCGAGATCCTCGAAGCCTCGACCAACATGATCCTCCGCGGCGCAAGACTCGTCGCCACCAACCTCGATCCCAATTGCCCGACGCAGCACGGCACGCGCCCAGGTTGCGGCGCGATCGTCGCCATGCTTGAAACCGCCACCGGCGTCAAGGCGTTCAGCGTCGGCAAACCCAGCCCCGTCATGATGCGCGGTGCCCGCAAAGAAATCGGCCTCACCGCCGGCCAAACCATCATGATCGGCGACACCATGGAAACCGACATCCTCGGCGGCGTCCAACTCGGCTACAAAACTGTGCTGGTTCTCAGTGGCGGCACGCAACGTGAACACCTCATCAACTTCGCCTATCAGCCGGATGTCATCGTGGAGTCGATAGCGGATCTGGATCACAATTCGCTAACGGCGGAGCGCGGCATGAATGAGGAAGGGGAGGAGGACACCGATGCCATGCCGATGCAGCAGTCTGCGGCGTGATAGACCCTGGGCGGTATTCTGTCCCCATGTCCGAACGCGTTCGCTACATCGCCGGCTGCATGACCGGCACGAGTCTCGACGGCCTCGACGTCGTACTGACGGAAGTTCGCGGCACAGGCTTGGAAATGACCGCCCACTTTCACGGGCTGGTCAGTCTGCCGTTGGGCGATTTGGCCGGCGCGTTGCGGCATTTCGCGGAAGACAACACCGCGCGACCGCTCGATTACCTGCGCGCCGCAAGAAAGCTGGGTGAATTGCATGCCGACGGTGTGTTGAAGTTGTGCGATGAACATCTGCCCAATGACCGGCTGCTCGACTTCGTCGTCGCGCACGGTCAAACCATTTGGCACGCACCGCGCGACGATGTCGGCCACCTGAGTTGGCAATTGTTCGACCCCTGGCCGATCGTGCGGCGAATGCACACGCCGGTCTGCTACGACCTGCGGCAAGCGGATTTAATCGCCGGCGGGGAAGGCGCGCCGTTGACGCCGATCGCGGATTGGGTGCTCTTTCGATACATCGCCGAACGCCCAACCATCTTCAATCTGGGTGGTGTTCTCAACATGACGTACCTCGATCAGGACATCAGGCGTGTTCGCGGGCGGGATGAGGGGCCTTGCAATTTGCTACTCGATGGGATTGTCAGACACTTCTATCCAGACCGTAACTACGACGCATTCGGCAAAATTGCCCAACAAGGTAGGCCGCATACGCTGCTGCCAGAGAGAATCGGAGCGGCTGTGGATGAACGTCGGCCGGAGCGCGGGCGATCGATGGGGCGGGAAGATTACGGTCAACAATGGATTGCCGAGCTTGTGCGTGATCTGGATACAGGCCTGTCGCCGGAAGATTGGGTTCGCAATATCTTGGATTGTGTGGCGAAACGGATCGGCAAGATACTCATCGATCTGACGAAAATAGGCCCAGCGATATTTGCCGGCGGTGGTGTGAAGAATCGGTTCTTTGTGGATCAAATTCGCAGGTTTTGCGACGTGAAGAGTCCAACCAAATCAACGGTTTATCTTACGG